>CAMJYF010000066.1 GCA_946409885.1 uncultured Clostridia bacterium
CACGGAGAAGATGATCTCCGCGCCGGGCGTGGCGTAGCCGCTCAACGGGACTGCGGGTTCGTTGACGGTATCCGGTCCCGCCATGGTCAGGTAAAGCTTGTCGTTCGGCACGAAGGCGTATCCGTTCTGCTGCGCCCAACGGTGGGCGTAGGAACCGATCCTTCCGCAGATAACGGTGCTGTCGGGGAAGGGGGCCTGCCAGGAACTGGCAATGCTCGTTACCTCCGGCGGTATGGTGATAAGGCGCAGGTTTTCGCAGTCCTTGAACGCCCAGCCGCCGATGGCGGTAACGCTCTCCGGCAGCGTTACCTCGGTCAGCGACGAGAGCCCGGCGCAGGCGTAGCTGCCGATGGCTTTCAGGCTGCCGTCCGTGGGGAACGCAAAGCCGTTGACGGCGGAAACCAGCGTGCCGCTCTCCCGTTCGATCAGGCAGCCGTTCTCGGCATAATAGGCCTGATTGCCGCCGTCCACCGTCAGCTGCCGCAGTGCGGCGCAATGGCTGAACGCGCCGGGGCCGATGGACGCCACGCCGGCGGGGATATGGATTTCAGTGAGCGAGTCGCAGCCGTAATAGGCCCTGTCGCCGACAGTTTTCAGGCCCTGCGGAAAGCGGGCTTCTTTCAGCGAAACGCAGTAGGTAAAGGCGTAATCGACGATCTCCTCCACCCCGTCGGGGATGGGGGCGGCTTCCAACTTTTTGCAGTCGTTGAACCCGCTCAGCGATTTCACCGTGACGGGGATATCGATCTTTTTGACGGCCGTGGCCCCGAAGGAAGCGTATACGATCTCCGTGATGCTGTCGGGCAGTGTGATCTCCTCCAGGTCGGAGCATTCGGAAAAGGCAAACCTGCCGATGCTTTTCACGTCGTTGGGGATGTCGATCTTCGTCAGCCCTCTGGTGCCCTGAAAGGCATTCGGGCTGACGGCCTTCACGGAGCCGTCCGCCGGGATGATACTGCCCTTGCAGCCCAGCACGACCGAATCGTCTGTCCTTCGGATCACGCAGTTGCCTGCTGCGCGGAAGTAGGGGTTTGCTGTGCTGCATTCCAGAATTTCCAGCGCGGCGCAGTTTGTAAAGGTTCCCCGGCTGAATGTTTCCAGGTCCTTGCCGAAGCGGACGCGGCGCAGCGACGAGCAACCCATGAAAACATAGTTGGAAAGGGAGGTAAGACTGTCCGGACAGAGGAACTCCTCCAACGCGGCGCAATCGTTGAACGCGCTGGTTCTGATCGTTTGGACGCCCTCTTCCAGCGTGATGTTACGCAGCTTCACGCAGCCCTCAAAGGCGCTGGCGCCGATCATCTTTATATTCCCCGGCACGGAGACTTCCTCCAGCGAGGCGCAGTTCAGAAAGCTGTAGCTCTCTATGTCGGGAAGCCCCTTTCCGATGGTGACCCGCCGCAGGGAGGCGCATTCCGCGTACGCGCCGCTGCCCAGGGTCGTCAGGCTGTCCGGCAGGTCGGCTTCGGTCAGCGAACCGCAGCCGGAGAAGGCGTAGCCGCCGATCATCTGCAGCCCCTCGTTGAAAGGAAAGGCGCGCAGCGCGGCGCATCTGGCGAAAGCGCTGCCCCCGATTTTCGTCAGGTTGGGGAGACGGCGGAACTCCTGCAGCGCCTCACAGCCGGTAAAGGCGTACGTACCAATGGCGGTAACGCTGTCCGGCAGGTGGATCTCCCTGAGGTCCGCGCAGCCCGAAAAGCAGAAATAGACGATCTCGGTCACACCGTCCGGCACGGTGACGGAGGTGATATTCCGGCAGTTGCGCAGGGCGGCGTCGGCCAATCCCGCGGTGCCGTTTTTGATGACAAGCGCGGTATCTTTTGGCGCCGCGCCCTTGTAGCGGAGAAACAGATCGCCGAAATAGACGGGGCCGTCCGGCAGCGCGTCGTACCAGGGGGTGTTGGCAAAGGCGTCCTCGCCGACGGTCCTGACGTTCTTCGGCTGGGGCACCGTCCGCAGCGAGATGCAGTTGGCGAACGCGTTCGCACCGATGGCGGTCAGGCTGTCCGGAAAGGAGACCTCCGTCAGTTCGGTGCAGCAGAAAAAGGCCTCCTCGCAGATGGAGGTCACACCCTCGCCGATGACGACGGAGCGGATCTTATCGCTGCCGCCGAAGGGGGAGCGGGAAGACGTTTTCTTCATGTCGCCTTCGCCGGTGATCTCAAGCCGTCCGTCGCTCCTGAGGACGTAACGGATCTCCTCTCCGAGGGAACCGGTGATTTCCTCCGGCTGGTTCATTTCATCTTCTTTGAGCGCCGCGACGGGGACAGACGTATTTCCGTCGCCGGGCGCTTCTGTATCCGTGGCGGACGCCGTAACGGCGGCGCACAGCAGCAGCGCGAAGGCGAAAAGGATCACGAAACATTTCTTCATTTTTAGACCTCCTGTTTGATTTGTTTTGGTATCACGGCGCGGGACCGCGCCATATCAGACAGGGCTGCTTCGCGGAGGGATCACCCTGCATTGATCGTTTTGATCTGTTCAATATACGACAGGCTGTCCTCGCTCAGGTCAAACGAGGGCTTGTCGTCGATCTGCAGCGCCAGCGGGTCGGTTTTTTGCTCCAGCGCGGCCAGCCGGTCCGGCACGGCCAGCAGCCGGTCCCGGCAGAATTTCATGCCAGCCGGATCGTTCTGCTTCTGATATAAGTTGAACGCCACCGCCAGCATATAGCAGTATTCGTCGTAAGATGCAATGCGGTAGGGGGCGTTGTCCAGCTGTTTTTGCTTGTATTCGTCCATGGCGGGGATGTCCCCTTCGGAAAACGCGGCGGCGGCCTTTACGCCCCAGGCGTCGGCCACGTAAGGGTTGCGCTCCACGATCCTGTCGGCGGTCTTTGCCGCGGCGGCGGGGTCCTCCGTCTGCCCCATCACCCCCATCAGCGCGAGGGTGTTGCCCGGGTAGACCAGCGCGGCGGCCTTATACCGCTTAAAGTGGTACAGCCCCTGGGAAGCGCCGATCCACAGGCTGAATACCGTCAGCGCCGCGCATGGCGCGGCAAGGGCTGCCTTTTTGGTCAGCTCCCATTCCCGCTCGCCCGGCGTATACAGCAGCGCCGCCAGCAGCAGGAACATGGAAACGAACTGTAAATCGAAATCCATCAGCAGATGCCCGCCAAAGGCCAGCAGCATCAGCCGCCTGCGGCGGTCCGTCCCTTTGGCAAAAAACGCCGCCGCCAGCGCGAAGGCGAACAGGCCGAAGCCCACCGCGCCCACGTCCAGCAGAATCTGCAGAAAATCGTTGTGGATAAACTGCACCGTGTAAACGCCGGTCTGGTTGGGATACTGCAAAAAATGCCAGCCCATATACCCCAGCCCGAAGGGATGGCGGGTGAACAGCCGCAGGCCGTCCTTCCAGTACAGCAGACGGCCCAAAAAGGTGCTTTCGGAAAGGGAGATGCTCAAAAACCGGCCCACGGTGCGGTAGTTGCCGCTGAGGGCGGCGTAGATCCCCGCCCCGGCGATCAGCGCGGCCACCGCGATCAGCGCCGTCCACTTCACCTTTTTATTTTTCCCGGTGAACACGGCCGCCGCCGCGAAGACGACGGTCAGCACCGCCGTGGTGCGGCTGCCGGAATACAGCACGCCGCCCACCAGCGCCGCCAGACAGACGTAATCGGGAACGGACAGCTTCTCCTTCGTCAGCACTACCAGTATCCCCAGCAGCAGCAACAGGGCGAAGGTGTTGGGGTACTGAAAAAAGCCCGCCAGACGGCCGCTGACGGAAAACCATCCCGCCAGCGCCGGGAGCTGCGTCAGCCCGGCGGAAAGCGCCGTCTGTACCGCGCCCGCCCAGGGCAGCAGGTCCAGCAGACCGTTCCGCTCCTCCTCCCTGTCCGACAGCAGCAGCGTGAACAGCGATACCGGCAGAAACTTTACAAAGCCCGTCAGGGCCATCCCTTTGTCCGCCGCCCACAGGCTTGTCAGCAGGTACAGAAAGGGAAAGCCCAGCAAAATCAGGTTGACCGGCGAGGGGCGGAACATCACGCGCCCCTCCCGCCGGAAGCGGATCAGCAGCAGCGCGAACAGCGCCGCCGACAGCAGCGCGGAAAGATACTCATGAAACGTCCCCAGCGCGAACAGGGAGACAACCACCGTCCCCTGCAGCGCGGTAACGGAAACGCGTTTTTTATCGCTTTTCACTTTCAACTTTCAACTTTCAACTTTTCACTTTTTTACGGCATATACGGGTCGTCCTCCACGGTGTAATCCGCGGGCATGAGGAACGGCCGCATGTAGTTGATGGTAAAGTCCACGCCCCACTGGCCCTTGGCGCCGCGCCAGCGGTGGGAGTGGGGTTCAATGGACAGCGCCCCGTTATAGTCCCCCGCGTACAGAATGGACATCACCGCGCGCCAGTTCAGGTCGTCCAGCCCCACGGGCGGGTCGTCCACGGATTCCCCGGCGATCATCATGGTGCCCTTCAGGTGGAAGTGGTACACCCGGCTCACCCAGTCGTGCAGCTCCTTGTAGCAGTCCGTGCCCCTATGCACGCTGTGGGAGGGGTCGTATTTGATGCCCAGCTCCGGCAGGGCGCCCAGCACCACGCTCCAGGCCTTTTCGCACCACACAAAGTTTTCCCAGTCGCAGTTGTACACGGCGATCTTCACGTTTTTGCCTTTGGCGTAATCGATCAGCCTGCCGAAGTAATCCACGGCGATCATGCAGTTCTCGTAGTAGCTTTTGCCCTCCGTGTAGTTGCAGCCCACGTTGAACACGGGGCAGCCCACGTAGGAAGCCAGGTCGATCAGGTTTTTGTCGTGCTGCAGGGCTTCGGGGATGATCTCGCCGTTTTCATCAATGCGGCGCATGCCCCACCGGCCGATGGAGACCACCGCCACGCCGTATTTTTCGCTGCTGGCTTTGATCTCTTCCTTCTCTGCCAGCACCTCGGCGGAGTCGTAATTGTGGTTGACGCAGAATTCCACGCCGTCCAGGCCCTTGGCCTTTACCGCCTTGAAATGGCCTTCCTTCCAGCCGTTGATTATGCTCAGTCTCATGTTGGTTTACCCCTTTGTTTTATTTTGATTCAACTATAGCAAACGGCGGCGGCAAAGTCAATACAAAGAAAAAAATACGCTTGCAAAATGCCGGTGCGTATTGTAGAATAAAAACAAACAGTAAAAGGGAGGGACCCGATTTGAAACAGACGAGATCCCGATGGGGAAAGACCGTCGCCCTTGTGTTGGCTTCGGCGCTGGCCGCTCTTTGCGGTCCCGCGCTGGCGGCGGCGTTCACGGATACCGGCGTGCGGGTGCGCGATCCCTTCGTGCTGCGGCATGAAGGCGTTTACTACATGTACGGCACCGGCCTCGCCTGGAACGGCTACGGCTGCGTTTACAGCTCCGACCTGAAAAACTGGTCCGACCCGGTCAAGGTATATGAGCCGGAGGGCGCCTGCGACGGCGAAGCCGACTGGTGGGCGCCGGAATGCCATTACTACAACGGCAGCTTCTATCTGTTCGCCACCTACCGCTCCGCCGCTTCCGGCAAGCGGGGCGTGGCCGTCTTCCGGTCCGCCTCTCCGTTGGGCCCCTTTGCCATCGTCACCGACGGCCACGTCACCCCCAAGGATCACGACGCCATCGACGGCACCCTCTATGTGGATGAGGACGGCCAGCCCTGGATGGTGTACGTGGGCGAGTGGACCTCCAACGCGGACGGCGTGGGCGACATGATGGCGGCGAAGCTCAGCGACGATCTGTCGCGCTTCGTCAGCGATCCCATCCTGCTGTTCCGGGGCACGGACGCCCGCTGGGCCAAGGGCCGTATCACCGACGGGCCCTTCCTTTACAAAACAAAAACCGGCCGCCTTTTGATGCTGTGGAGCAACGGCAACAAGGACGGCTACTGCGTGGGCGTCGCCTGGTCCTCCAACGGCCGGGTGGACGGCCGCTGGCGTCAGCAGCCCCGGGAGCTTTACAGGGCCGCAAAGGACCACGCCGACGGCGGCCACGGCATGCTGTTCACCGGGCCGGACGGCGCCCTGACGCTGTCCGTTCATTCGCCCAACGAATCCTCGGAGGCGCATCCCACCACCGCAATCTTTATCCCGGTGGCGGATATCGGCGACACGCTGGTGACGAAGGACAGGGACACCCCGCCCGTCCGCCTGTTTTACCGCCTGTACTATACCTTCGCCCGCCTGGCGGCGGTATTTGAAAAAATCTGCTGATCACTTCTGCTGAAAGACAAAAGGAGACCATTATTATGGCAATCGCAACACATCTTCTCAGGGCCGGCGTCGGCCTCGGCGCCGCCGTCATGGGCGCCGGGGCGCTGATTTACGAATGCGCCATGAACACCCGCATCTACAGTAAATTCATCGGTCTCTTCGACCATCCCGATCCCGCGCAGACCGCCCTTTACACCGGCGACGACTACGCGGACGGCCAAAGCTGGTTCGCCAAGCACAAGGGGGAGGACAAGGTCATCACCACGGAAAAGACCGGCCGGGTCCACGGCTACGTCATCCCGGCGGAGGGCCCCTCTCACCGGTGGGCGCTGCTGCTGCACGGCTACAACTCCGCGCCGGAGGGCACCGCCCTCTTCGCCCGCCACTACCACGAGCAGTGCTTCCACTGCGTGGTGCCCTCCCTGCGGGGCTGGGGCAACGACGAGACCCACTACTGCACCATGGCCTATTTCGATAAGGACGTGGCGCTGGCCTGGCTGGATTACATCATCGCCGTGGATCCCCAGGCGGAGGTGGTCATCCACGGCTACTCCATGGGCGCGGCTACCACCATGCTGTGCACCGGCGAAAACCTGCCCGCCAACGTAAAGGCCGCCGTGTCCGACTGCGGCTTCACCTCCGCCTACGAGCAGTACGCGCACGTGGTCAAGTCCTACACCGGCCTGCCGTCCTTCCCGCTGCTGAACGCCTTCAACGCCGTTTCCATCCTGCGGGGCAACGCCGATTTCAGAAAGTGCCGTCCCATCGACGCGGTGGCCCGCTCCGTCACCCCCACCATCTTCCTGCACGGCACGGCGGACGACTTTGTGCCCTACGCCATGATGGACCAGCTGTACGAGGCCTGCGCCGCCCCCAAGGCGAAGCAGCCCATTCAGGACGCCATGCACGCCACCAGCGTGGTGAAGGACCCGGACACCTACTGGAAGGCCGTGGACGGCTTTCTGCGGGATAAGCTGTAATCCCGCGGGGACAACCGGGATCACAGCGCCGCTTTCCGCGGGGACGGAGCCCCTTCCGCCCCCGCCGTTGCCTTTTGCCTGTGGCGGGGTATAGTATACCATACCCCGCGCCCCCGTGCGTCCGATTTGAGGGCGGTTTTTAAAAAATTGGAGTTTGTCGCGCTGTTGGCGCGACAAAAAAAGTTGAAAGTTGAAAGTTAAAAGTTGAAATCGGAAACCCTGTCGGGCTTGATGATAAATATAATGCTGGCGGCTGGATTTGTCGTATCCCGCAAATTCCCCTGATGAACCAAAAACCCGCCGGGGAGGAAGCCGCGGCAGGAGGTGGTTTGCGGCGGCTAATCCCGGCGCGCGGGCGTCGGAGGCCGTCTTGGGAAACGGCCTCCGGGAGCCCTTTTTTGATATACTGTGTCCGGCGCGCTATACAGCGCCGGAACACAGTATAATCTTATCCTTGTCTTATCTTCTGTTATCAGTGATCCCTCAGTGAATTCTTTAAAGATTCACTGAGGGATCACTACAGACTTTTTTATTTAAAAACCGCGCCTGAATCGTTGGCGCGGTTTTTTTTGGGGGGACGCTGTCACGCGGACGTTGCTGGAACGCCCGCGTCCGTCCTGGCCCCGGGGCGGTCGGCCTTCACGGCCGCCCCGGGGCAGGGGGAAGGCCGCAGCACGGCGCCTTGCGCC
>CAMJYF010000067.1 GCA_946409885.1 uncultured Clostridia bacterium
CCGTCACCTGGGCACGGAAAAGGCCCAGCAGCTGTACTACGATATTGAGCAGTACCTGGCGGACCATGGCGTGGGGCTCATCTTCAACTGCGAGTGCGAGACCCTGCTGATGGACAACGAAAAGGGCCGCTGCCTGGGCATTCTGGCCCGGCAGGGGGAGGAATCCTTTGAGATCTTCGCGGAGGAGACCGTCATCGCCACCGGCCGCCGCGGCGCGGACTGGCTGGAAAAGCTGTGCGCGGAATACGACATCGCCCACCAGCCCGGCACCGTGGATATCGGCGTGCGGGTGGAGGTGCGCAATGAGGTGATGGAAACGGTCAACAAGGCGCTGTACGAATCCAAGCTGATCGGCTACCCCAAGCCCTTTAAAAACAAGGTGCGCACCTTCTGCCAGAACCCCGGCGGCTTTGTCAGCCAGGAGAATTACGACAACGGGCTGGCGGTGGTCAACGGCCACTCCTACAAGGAGCTGAAATCGGACAACACCAACCTGGCCATCCTCTGCTCCCACAACTTCAGCACGCCCTTCAACCAGCCCATTGAATACGCCCAGAAGATCGGCGAGCTGACCAACATGCTGGCCAACGGGCACATACTGGTGCAGCGGTTCGGGGATATTTTAGACGGCAAGCGCACCTGGCCCAAGGAGCTGACGCGGAGCAATCTGCGCCCCACCCTGCCGGACGCGGTGGCGGGCGACATCACCGCCGCCATGCCCTATCGCTCCATGACCAACATCTTAAACTTCATTCAGGCCATGGACCACGTGGTGCCGGGCTTTGCCAGCTACGAAACGCTGCTGTATTCGCCGGAGCTGAAGTTCTATTCCAACCGCATCAAGATGGATGAGCGCTTCAACACCAACGTAGCCGGGCTGCACTGCCTGGGCGATTCCAGCGGCTGGACCCGCGGCCTGATGATGGCCTCCGTGATGGGCGCCATCATGGGACGGATACTGGCGGAACAGGACGCGTAAAAAAGTAAAAAGTGAAAAGTTAAAATTTTATTATAGAATTAAAGAGGGCATTATGGATATCAACATTTTTTTTCAACCGGATGAACAGCCGCTGGCGCGTCTGCTGGAGGGCGCGGGGTTCTGCGGCATTTTCCGCAGGGTGGCCTGCATCGGGGACAGCCTCGCCTCCGGCGAGTTTGAGGGCACGGACGAAAACGCCGGCAAGACCTACCACGATATGTTCGAGTATTCCTGGGGGCAGTACATGGCCCGGGCGGCGGGCTTTACCGCGTATAATTTCTCCCGGGGCGGCATGACGGCCTCCGAATACATGGACAGCTTCGGCGCGGCCAACGGCTTTTTTGACAAAGACAAGGCCGCCCAGGCGTACATCATCGCGCTGGGCGTGAACGATCTTTACAACCGGGGCGATGAAGTGGGAGAGGTGGCCGACTGCGAGACGAACGCTGCGACCTTCGCGGGCTATTACGGCAGGCTGATAAAGGCCTACAAGGAGATCAGCCCCGAGGCGAAATTTTTCTTCGTCTCCATGCCCACGGAGGACCGCCGCAACGCGGAACAGATGCGCAAGGGCGACGCCCATCAAAAGCTGCTGTATGACTTCGCGGGGTACTTCACCAATTCCTACGTCATCGACCTGCGGAAATACGCGCCGGAATATGACGCTGATTTCCGCAAACAATTCTTTTTGGGCGGGCATATGTCCCCGGCGGGGTATATCCTCACCGCGAGAATGCTGCTGACCTACATCGACTGGATCATCCGGCATAATATGCAGGATTTCAAGCAGGTGGGGTTCATCGGGACGGGCCTTCGGAATACCGTGGAGTAATTAGTCGAGCAGAGCTCGACGAGTTAGGCGGTGCTCCGCACCTGAGTTAAGCGCTTCGCTGAGTTAGCCGGCACTGCGTGCCTGAGTTAGGCGCTTCGCTGAGATAGATGTTCAGAAGCCTGACAAAAATCACCTCTTCTTAGGCGCGTCAGCGCCGCTTAACTCAGCACCAGAGGTGCGCTTAACTCAGGCGAAGCCGCTTAACTCAGCGCCGTAGGCGCGCTTAACTTTATCTCGACAAAACCCTCTTTGCCAACATAAACGAATGCGAGGTCGTCTAATGGTCAGGATCATGTTTATCTGTCTCGGCAACATCTGCCGCAGCCCTATGGCGGAGATCATTTTCCGGGACATGGTTGAAAAAGCCGGCAGAAACGAAGAATTTTTCATCGCCTCCTCCGCCACCAGCAGCGAAAACGTCTGGAACGGCGTGGGCGCGGAGGTGTATTCCCCGGCCAAAAAGATACTGGCCCGCCACGGGCTTTCGGCGGCGGGCAAGCGCGCCGTGCAGCTCTCCCCTGCCGACTACGGAAAATACGATCTGTTTATCTGCATGGACGCCTCCAACGTGCGCAATGCCCGCCGTATCCTCGGCGGCGACCCGGAGGGCAAGCTCCGCCTGCTGATGAGCTGCACCGACCGCCCGGGGGACGTATCCGACCCCTGGTACACCGGCGACTTTGAAACGGCCTACCGGGATATTGAGGAGGGCTGCCGGAGATTGCTGGATTCGGTTGGCTGAAAGAATATATTTCTTGCTTTTACGGACAATAAATGATATAATAATATGAATAACGTTTTTCAAAGGTGGCGATATCATGGATGAATATATCAGACGCGCGCTGGCGGGGGTGATGAATCACGCCGAGGTGCGCACCCAGACCATGCGGGGCCGCAACGTCTCCGTGGTCAGCGGCAATTTGGTGGGCAACTCCTCTTTCGTTTCCACCGGCGTGGGTGCGCGGTTCTATCAGGACGGCGTGTGGGGCTTTGCCTCCAGCAGCGGCGGCGGGGAGGAGAACGTGAAGGCGGTGATCGCCTCCGCAAAGGAGAACGCGGCGCTGCTGCACTCCCGCCGGCCGAAGCACAAACCGGCGCTGACCAACGCCCGCCCGGCGGAACACCGGGAGCAGACGCCCTTCCGCGATACGGATCAGAAGCTGCTGACCGACTTCGCCCGGGCGCTGGATTCCCATATCGAAACAACTTACAAGGACCTGGCCTCCCGCAGCGTGGTGGTGCGGGCCAACTGCATTGAAAAGACCCTGTACACCGCCGAGGGCAGCTTTGCGTATCAGCTTTTCCCCCGGGTGTACGTGATCGTGGTGATGTCCATGGAGACCGCCGACGGCGCCACGGTGGAGCTGTTTGACGTGCTGGGCGGCGGCGCGGGCTATTTTACGGATTACTATTCCGATCCCTCGCAGCTTTACCCCGCCATCGACAAGCTCCATACGGAGCTGGCGGCAAAAAAGGAGGGCGTGTTCCCCAACGCCGGGGAGCGCCTGTGCGTGATCGATTCGGAGATCGCGGGCATGGTGGCGCACGAGGCGGTGGGCCACACCACAGAGGCGGATCTGGTGCTGGCCGGGAGCGTGGCCGCCACCAACCTGCACAAGCAGGTGGCCTCCCCTCTCATCAGCCTGACGGATTTCGCCCACACCGCCTTCGGCCAGCCCGCCCCGCTGCCCGTGTACGTGGACGACGAGGGCACCGAGTGCAAGGACGCCGTCATCATCAAGGACGGCATTTTAGTGGGCTATATGAACAATCTGGAAAGCGCCCTGCACTTCGGCATGGAGCCGGCAGGCAACGCCAGGGCCTATAACTATTCCGACGAGCCGCTGGTGCGGATGCGCAACACCGCCCTGCACCCCGGCCAGGACAAGCTGGCGGATATGATCGCCTCGGTGGAGGACGGCTACTACCTCACCAAGACCCAGAACGGCCAGGCGGATACCACCGGCGAATTCATGTTCGGCATCACCATGGGGTATGAGATCAAAAACGGCAAGCTGGGGCGGGCCCTGCGGGACACCACCATCAGCGGCGTGGCCTTCAACATGCTGAAGACCGTGGACATGCTGTCCGATACCGTCTCGTGGGATTTCGCGGGCTACTGCGGCAAAAAGCAGCCCATGCCCGTTTCCATGGGCGGACCGGCCATCAGATGCAAAGTGAACATCGGGGGGAGATAAGATGGAACGACTGAAACAGGCGGCGGCCTATACGCTGCAGGCCTTAAGGGCCGCGGGCGCGGACGACGCGCAGGTGAGCTGCGCCGAAGGCAAGGCGGAGGAATTCAACGTGGACGCAGGCGAGTTTTCGCTGATCCGTAGCGTATACAGCGCCAGCGCCTCCATGAAGGTGATCAAGGGCCGCAAAAAGGGCACCGCTGCGGTGAACCAGCTGGACAAAGAGGCCATTGACATCGCCGTGGCGGAGTGTATCGCGGCGGCGGATTCCGGCGTGGAGGACGACGCCCTCTCCATTGCCGCGCTGGAGGAGAACGCGGATTTCAAAGAGGGCTCCCTTGTGTGCGACAAGGCGGCGTTCTTCGATTCCGTCATCCGGCTGACGGAGGATATCAAGCGGGAATACCCGCAGATCATGATCGAGCAACTGATCGCCACCCACTCCTACGGCAAGCACGTGGTAGCCAACACCAACGGCGTGCTGTTCACCGAGGAGGACGGCAGCTACAACGTGAGCGTGATGTACTCCGCCCACGACGGCGAAAACGCCACCTCCTTCAACTATTTCGACTACGATTTTCTGGATCCCCGCACGGATATCATCGCCCTGGAGGGCGTGCGCGCCATGCTGGACCGGGCCGTGGCGGAGCTGGAGACCCGGCCCTTTACGGGCAAATTTGTGGGCACGGCGGTGTTTTCACCGGCCTGCCTGGGGGATTTCCTGGGCATCATCACCGGCTCCTTTACCGGGGATATCGCGCTGATCGAGGGCACCAGCCCCTGGAAGAACAAGCTGGGCGAAAAGGTGGCGGACGAGCGGGTGACCGTCTCCGTGATCCCCCACGACCCGCGCATCGTCTGCGGCGAGCGGATCACCTCCGACGGCTACCGCTCCGAGGATTTCGACATCATCAAAAACGGCGTGCTGAACAGCTTCTGCCTGTCGGAATACGCCGCCAACAAAACGGGGCTGGCCCGGGCGAAGAGCACCAGCGGGTGCATCGGTGTGACGCCGGGCGAAAAGAGCCTTGACGAGCTGATCGCCGGCGTCGACAGGGGCATTTTAGTGTGCCGGTTCTCCGGCGGCGAGCCCGCCAACAACGGCGACTTTTCCGGCGTGGCCAAAAACAGCTTTCTGATCGAAAACGGAAAAATCACCTGCCCCGTCAGCGAAACGATGATCAGCGGCAACATGGCGGAAATGCTGTTCCACCTGCGCGGCGTTTCGGCGGAGACCGTCTGCGACGGCGCCAGCGTGCTGCCCTACGCCGCCTTTGACGGCGTGACCGTATCCGGCGGCGCGGGAGACGAGGCGACATCGGAAGAAGGATAATCATCATCAGAAATATAATAAATCAGCAATTGAATAAAGTGTTATGGAAAAAATAAGAGTCAAACAAAAATTATACCCCGTCATTCCCCTGCGGGGCGTGACGCTCTTTCCGGGGATGACGCTGCATTTTGACGTGATGCGGAAATTTTCCGTGGCGGCGCTGAAGCACGCCTCCGGCAGCGGAGACGAGGCCTTTTTTGTGGCGCAGAAGGATATTTCCGTGGAGCGTCCCACCGAGGAGGATTTCTGCCGGATCGGCGTGGTGGGCGAGATCAAACAGATCCTGCGCCTGCCGGAGCAGACCAACATGCTGCGGGTGGTGGTAGAGGGCAAATACCGGGCGCAGGCCGATTTCTACGCCCAGACGGACCCCTATTTCACCGTGGCCGCCCGCCGGGTGGAGGACAGCTATGACCTGCCGGAGGGGACGGAGGAGACCGCCGCCTTTATGCAGGAGGCCTCGGTATTCAGCCTGCGCCGCTTTTTTGACGCCTACGCCTCCCACGTGCCGCAGCTGACGCCCGCGGTGCTGGGCGCGGTGCTGGAGCAGAAGGACGCGGGCAAACTGGCGGATTTCATCGCCGGCAACATCTTTATGGACGCGGACAAAAAGCAGCGGGTGCTGGAGGAGCTCAACGTCTTCTCCCGCGCGGAGCTGCTGTGCGGCCTGCTGGCCATGGAGACGGAGATCATCTCGCTGGACGAGGAGCTGCAAAGCCGCGTGGAAGAGGCCATGGACAAGAACCAGCGGGAGTACTACCTGCGGGAGGAGCTGAAGATCATCACCGACGAGTTGAACGAGATCGACGGGGAGGACGCCTCCGGACTGGCCGGGCAGATCGAAGCCAGCGCCATGCCGGAGGAGTGCAAGGAAAAGCTGCGGGCGGAGATGAACCGCCTGAAGCAGACGCCCCCCGCCTCGCCGGAATCCAACGTCTCCCGCGCCTACATAGAAAAATGCCTGGAGATCCCCTGGGGGGTCTATACCAAAGAAAACAGGGATCTGGCCAAAGCGGCCCGGATTCTGGACCGGGACCACTACGGACTGAAGGACGTGAAGGAGCGGGTCACGGAGATGCTGGCCACCTTTATCGTCTCGCCGGAGATCAAGGGGCAGATCATCTGCCTGGTGGGCCCTCCCGGCGTGGGCAAAACCAGCGTGGCCAAAAGCATCGCCCGGGCCACCAACCGCAAATATACGCGCATCGCCCTGGGCGGCATCCACGACGAGGCGGAGATCAGGGGCCACCGCAAGACCTACATCGGCTCCATGCCCGGCCGCATCGTCAGCGCCCTCATCGACGCCAAAAGCATGAATCCGCTGGTGCTGCTGGATGAGATCGACAAGCTGGGCAAGGATTTCCGGGGCGACCCGGCCTCCGCCATGCTGGAGGTGCTGGACGGCGAGCAGAATTTCAGCTTCCGGGACAACTATATCGAGCTGCCGCTGGACCTGAGCAAGGTGCTGTTCATCACCACCGCCAACGACAAAAACGGCATTCCGGAGGCGCTGCTGGACCGCATGGAGATCATCGAGCTGCCCAGCTACACCTATGAGGAAAAATTCCACATCGCCAAAAAGCACCTGATCCCCAAGCAGTTCAAGGCCCACGGGCTGAAGCGGGACAACCTGAGCATCACCGACGCGGCCGTGCGGCAGATCATCGACGGCTACACAAGGGAGGCTGGCGTGCGCATCCTGGAACGGCGCATAGCCGCCGTGTGCCGCAAGGAGGCGGTGCGGCTGGCGGAAGGAGAAACCGAAAAGCTGACCGTGACGCCGAAAAATCTGGAGGACCTGCTGGGCCCGCGCAAGTACCGCCCGGACGAGATACAGCACACCGACGAGGTGGGGCTGGTGAACGGCCTGGCCTGGACCGCCGTGGGCGGCGAGCTGCTGCAGGCGGAGGTGGCGGTGCTGGAGGGCACCGGCAAGCTGGAGCTGACCGGCAGCCTTGGCGACGTGATGAAGGAATCCGCCCGCACTGCCATCAGCTTTGTGCGCAGCCGCGCCAACCAGTTCAACATCGACAAGGATTTTTATAAGACCAAAGATATCCACATTCACTTTCCGGAGGGCGCGGTGCCCAAGGACGGCCCCAGCGCGGGCGTTACCGTCACCACGGCGCTGGTCTCCGCCCTCACGGACCGCAAGGTCAGCGGCAAGGTGGCCATGACCGGCGAAGTGACCCTGCGCGGCCGCGTGCTGCCCATCGGCGGCCTGCGGGAAAAGGCCATGGCCGCCTACCGCGAGGGCATGAGCGAGGTCCTCATCCCCGCTGCCAACGTACCCGACCTGCAGGAGGTAGACCCCGCCGTGAAAGAAAAACTCACCTTCACCCCCGTGAAAAACGTGGATGAAGTCCTGGCAAAAGCATTACTCTCGTAGCACGCAGCCTCAGCTGCGTCCCAACGCGGTCCCGATTCCCGTAGCACGCA
>CAMJYF010000068.1 GCA_946409885.1 uncultured Clostridia bacterium
ATCGTTGATTGCAACAACTTCATAACCTTCCGCGTTGAACATCTGTCTGAAAGCAGCATGGAGTATCAAAGGAGCGGGAGAGAAGGGCCCGGCGACGACGCGGCGGATCGGCTGTCCCCGCTGCTCTATGAATTTGCCTTTGACGCCGACGGCGTGGACGACAACAACGGCGTACTGGAGGGCTACGGCACGGATGCTGCCCTGAACAATGTGAACCACCTGTCCCTGTCCCTGCGCCTGACGCTGGACCGTCTGGTGAAGTATCTGCAAAGCTTCCTCTCCGTGCTGGCAAGAATGTTTTTCAAAGTGAAATAGCTGATGATATTTGGCAGCACAGCGCCTTGCGCCGTTAATCGTGGGGAAATCTACATTCAATACGTAAAAATTCGGAACTGCGTTGCAACGGCGCAAGGCGCCGTGCTACGATTTTAATCAGCTCGCCAAACCTCAATTTGCCCATTGATATAAGAAAGGTATCAACATATGTCCGCAAAAATCATAGACGGCAAAGCCATTGCCGCCTTTATCAAAGAAAACGCCGCGAAGGACGCGGCGGAATTGACGAAAAAAATCGGCCGGCATCCCTGTCTGGCCGTCATCATCGTGGGGGAGGACCCCGCCTCCAGGGTGTACGTGAACAACAAAAAGAAGGCCTGCGAGGCCTGCGGGATCACCTCGCTGGAGTACGCCCTGCCGGAGCAGACGACGGAAGGGGAGCTGCTGGACCGGATCGCCGCGCTGAACGGCGACGACACGGTGGACGGCATCCTCTGCCAGCTGCCCCTGCCGAAACACATCAACGAGGAAAAGGTCATCGAGGCTATTGATCCCGCCAAGGATGTGGACGGCTTCCACCCGGTGAACGTGGGGAAGATGGTCACCGGCGGCGACGGCCTCCTGCCCTGCACCCCCGCGGGGTTGGTGGAGATGCTGCGATACGAGGGCATCGACCCGGAGGGCAAGCGGTGCGTGGTCATCGGCCGCAGCAACATTGTTGGCAAGCCCGCCGCCATCCTCATGCAGCGGGCCAACGCCACTGTCACGGTGTGCCACTCCAAGACCCGCAACCTGAAGGAGATCCTGTTGCAGGCGGATATCATCGTGGCATCCGTGGGTAAACCCCATTTCCTCACCGCGGATATGGTCAAGCCCGGCGCGGTGGTGCTGGACGTGGGCATCAACCGCCTGCCGGATAAAACGCTGGTGGGCGACGCGGAATTTGCCGAGGTGTCCGAGGTGGCGGGCTGGATCACCCCCGTGCCCGGCGGCGTGGGCCCCATGACCGTGGCCATGCTGATGAAGAACACCGTAGCGGCGGCCTGTCGGCGCGCGGCGGCAAGGTAAACTTTGAAAGAAACCGGCGCGGCGCGGTAAAAAGCAGCGTTTCCGCCCGGTTTTGATACAATGTTACTTTCCGTTGCTTGCGGCAACGGCGGTTTTGGGGTAGGATAGAGGCGAACCGAAAGGAGGGTTCGCAATGTTGCAAGATAATCTGAAAGCGCTCCGCAAGGAAAAAGGTTTTACCCAGGAGTCGCTTGCCATCGAGCTGCACGTGGTGCGGCAGACGGTTTCAAAATGGGAAAAGGGGCTTTCCGTGCCGGACGCGGAAATGCTGCAAAAGCTGTCGGAGGTGCTGGAAACGCCCGTCGCCCGCCTGCTGGGGGCGGAGCTGCCCCAGGAGGAAGCGCAGCGCAACGAGATCGCGGAGCAGCTGGCCAAGATCAACGAGCTGCTGGCCATCAAAAACCGCCGCGTCAGACGGGTGCTGAAGACGGTGGTGATCGTGCTGGCTATCCTTATTCTGCTGCCCGTTATCCTGTTTCCGCTGCTGCGCGCCACACGCAGCTATGTTGTTGATACCTCCGGAACCGGGGCCGCCGGGTCAGTCTCCTTTGTGTGCGAGCTGAACGGGAAAGAGTACCCCTGTGAGCTGGAATACGATCAAAACTACCGGATCGTATCCCTGATGGAGGATTTCTATATCAGCGATCATCTGGATATTTCGCAGTATACCGACGCCAACGTATACGCGGCGCATCTGTCTGACTGGTTCACGGAGCGCGGCGGCACGGTGAGGATCGCGTCTTCTTCCGGCGAACCGCTGGCGGAACTGCCCGAAAGCGATGGAAGGGTCCCTTGACAGCGGATGAAAAACACCGGCGGGAGGCTGCTGCTCCCCGCCGGTGTATCCATTTTTCTTCCCGTGCCGCGGTCCCTTCTGCTTCCGATATTGACAAATCCATTGTGCTGCTGTAAAATAAAACAGAATATAATAAAGCGAGGTCTGCTGTTTTGGAAAAGAAAACGTTTTATATCACAACGCCCATCTATTATCCCTCGGCCAAGCTGCACATCGGCCACACCTACTGCACCGTTTCCGCGGACGCCATGGCGCGGTACAAGCGCCTGCAGGGCTGCGACGTGATGTTCCTGACCGGTACGGACGAGCACGGCCAGAAGATCGAGAACAAGGCGAAGGAAGCCGGCGTCACCCCCAAGGAGTTCCTCGATAACATCGTGGAAGGGCCCAAGGGCGTAAGGGACCTGTGGAAGCTGATGAACATCTCCAACGACCGCTTCATCCGCACCACCGACGACTACCACGTGGCCGCTGTTCAGCGCATCTTCAAGAAGATGTACGAGAAGGGCGATATCTACAAGGGCGCCTACAAGGGCAAGTACTGCACCCCCTGCGAGAGCTTCTGGACCGAGAGCCAGCTTATAAACGGCTGCTGCCCGGACTGCGGCCGCCCCGTCCATGACGCCGAGGAGGAGGCCTATTTCTTCCGTCTTTCCAAGTACGCCAAGCCCGTGCAGGAGCTCCTGGAGTCCGGCACCTTCCTCGAGCCCGCCTCCCGCGTCAACGAGATGATCAACAACTTCATCAAACCCGGCCTCGAGGACCTCTGCGTCTCCCGCACCAGCTTCAAGTGGGGCGTCCCCGTGGACTTTGACCCGGGCCACGTGGTCTACGTCTGGGTGGACGCGCTCTTCAACTACGCCACGGCCCTTGGCTACATGAACGACCGCTACCACGACTACGACAAATACTGGCCCCCGGTGAACATCGTCGGCAAGGAGATCGTCCGCTTCCACTCCATCATCTGGCCCGCCATGCTCATGAGCGTGGGTGAGCCGATTCCGAAGAAGGTCTACGGCCACGGCTGGCTCGTCATCGACGGCGGCAAGATGTCCAAGTCCAAGGGCAACGTGGTCGATCCCTACGTGCTGGCGGAGAAGTTCGGCGTGGACGCGCTGCGCTTCTTCCTGCTGCGCACCTTCCCCTTCGGTACGGACGGCAACTTCTCCAACGAGCTGCTCATCAAGACCATCAACACCGATCTGGCCAACGACCTGGGGAATCTGGTCTCCCGCACCGTGGCCATGGTGGAAAAATACTTCGGCAGCACCCTGCCCGCCGAACAGGAGGCCGCCGATGCCGACGCGGATCTGATCGGCATGGTCAGCGGCCTGCGCGGCCGTTATGAGGAGGCCATGGAGCGCTTCCAGTTCCAGGACGCGCTGGAGGAGATCTTCAAAGTCATCGGCCGCGCCAACAAGTATATCGACGAGAATATGCCCTGGGCCCTGGCCAAAGATGAGAGCAAAAAAGCCCGTCTGGCCGCCGTCATGTACAACCTCCTGGAGACGGTGCGCGTCTGCGGCACCCTGCTGATCCCCTTCATGCCCGCAACCGCCGATAAGATCTTTGCGCGTATCGGCGCGGACGAAAGCTGCCGCACATGGGAGAACGCGGCCGTGTGGGGCACGCTGCCCAAAAACGTGACCGTGGTGAAGGGCGACGCCCTCTTCCCCCGCATTGACGAGGAACAGGCGCTGGCGGAGCTTGACGCTCTGCGGGAAGCGCAGATGAAGGCCGCCCTGCCCGCCGTGGAGACCGAACCCCTCAGTGAAGAGAACGTGGATTTCGACACCTTCTGCAAAAGCGACCTGCGGGCCGTGAAGGTGAAGGCCTGCGAGGCCGTGAAAAAGAGCGACAAGCTGCTGAAATTCACGCTGGACGACGGCAGCGGCACGGACCGCACCATCCTTTCCGGCATCCATCACTACTACGAGCCGGAAGACCTGATCGGCAAGACCTGCGTGGCCATCCTGAACCTTCCGCCGCGTAAGATGATGGGCATCCCCTCCTGCGGTATGCTGATCTCCGCCGTCCACAAAGAGCACGGCGAGGAAAAGCTGCATCTGCTGATGGTGGACGACGCCATTCCCGCCGGGGCGAAACTCTGCTGATGGTTGCCAATATTTTTGATACCCACGCCCATTACCACGACCGTCAGTTTGACGAAGACCGTGAAACCCTGCTCGCGGAGCTGCCCTCCGCGGGCATTTTCCGCGTGGTCAACTGCGGCACGGATGGGCCCACATCGCAGATCTGCTGCGACTATGCGGACCGGTACGATTATATTTACGCCGCCTGCGGGGTCCATCCCCACGACTGCAGCCACGAAAGCGCGGACTGGCTGGATCGTATCAAGGCCCTGTGCGCCCACCCCAAATGTGTGGCGGTGGGGGAGATCGGTCTGGATTACCACTACGATTTCTCCCCTCGGGAGATGCAGCGGGATTTTTTTGAGCGGCAGCTGATCCTTGCCAAAGAGCTGGACCTGCCCGTGATCATCCACGACCGGGAGGCCCACGCGGATACCTGGGAGCTGCTGAAACAATACGCCCCCAAAGGCGTGGTGCACTGCTTTTCCGGCAGTGTGGAGATGGCCCGGGACGTGGTGAAGCTGGGGATGTATATCGGCCTGGGCGGGGCGGTGACATTTAAAAACGCGAAAAAACCGGTGGAGGTGGCGAAATACGTGCCGGAGGACCGTCTGCTGCTGGAAACGGACTGCCCCTACATGTCCCCCGTGCCCTTCCGGGGCCGGCGGTGCGATTCCCGCCTCATCGCCCACACCGCCGCTTTTATTGCCGACCTGCGCGGTGTGGAAACGCAGGATTTGATCGATCAATCGACCAAAAACGCCAACCGTCTGTTTGCCCTGTCAGAATCCCACTGAACGATACCTGCACAATACGCGTCAAAAAAAGCCGTCCGAAAGGGCGGCTTCAGTGATATTCTCTGGTTAATCTTACTTCTTGACAATTGCGATCTGATCAGGTAATTGGTCAGCTTTTCTTTTTCATCTCCGAAAGCCTTTCCCGGGTGCCGTCGGGGCGGACGACGATGGTGTGCTCCAGCTGCCCCCGCAGGGAGGCTTTGTACGCCTCAATGTATTCCCGCCGCAGTTTCTGCTGTTCGGCTTTTTCCGCGTCCGTCAGGCCCTCCGGGGTGCGGCTTTTGCGGGCCAGCTCGTTGATGCGGTCGATGGTCTTCTGTGTGATCATAAGTGGTCCTCCTCCGGGGTGTAGAAGCCGGCAAACTCTTCGGGATCCAGCTCGATATCCCAGTCGCCCTCCAGCTGGTCGTCCGGCTCGTAGGGCTTTAAGGGGATCTCCGCCATGGCCTCCGCCTTTTTCACATTGCCCCAGATGGAGGGGATCACGTTCAGGGTGTAGCCGCAGCCGTTGGGCGTCAGCCACCGGTGCATGGGGGCTTCCGGCAGGGCGAAATACTGCATGATGGCCATGATGACGCCCCCGTGGGTGATCACCGCCACGCTGTCCACGCCGGAGCGGATCACGCCGTCCACCAGCTCGGTAAAGCACCGGCACACCCGCTTGGCGAAATCGCCGTTGCTCTCCCCAAAGGGGGCCGCAGCCTCCGCGCCGCCCGCCAGCCATTCCGTAAACTCCTTGTCGCCCTTCAGCTCGTCGGCGGTCATGCCCTCAAACTCGCCGAAATCGTATTCGATCAGCCCGTCCAGTATCATGGGGCTCAGGTCCGGGTAGAGGATGCGCGCCGTTTCCAGGCAGCGGTCCAGAGGGCTGGAGATCACCGCGCTGGCGGCGGGGTACTCGTATTCCGATTTCATGTCCTTCAGCTGCTTTTTGCCGTCCGCGGACAAGGCTACGTCGGTATGGCCGATGTACTGGCCCAGCTCCGCGCCCTCCGGCAGGCCGTGGCGAATCAGGTGGATCTTGAATGTGCGCATATTTTTTCCTTCCGTCTTTACAAATGGTCAAAAATCATGTAAGATACTTTCAGTATACTACCGATTGAAACAAGATGCAAGGAGAATCTTCATGAGCGTCAGTTTTTCCGCCAATCTGTCCGCCCTGCGGCGGGACAGGGGCGTTTCTCAAAAGCAAGCGGCCCAGGAGCTGGGCATCTCTCAGGCGCTGCTGTCCCACTATGAAAAAGGCATCAGGGAGTGCAGCCTGGATTTCGTGGCCCGCATCGCCGCCTACTATGGCGTTACGGCGGATTACCTGCTGGGCATTACGGACGTGCGGCAGCAGACGGGCGGCCTGTTCGATCCGCAGCCGGTCCCCGGGGACGACCAGCCCACCGCGGGAACGGTATTGCGGGAGCTGGCGCATCTGTTCCGGGCGGCGGAGGGCGACGCGGAGGCCGAGCGGTTTTTCGCGGATTATTTTACCCTGTGCGCCCGGAAATACCTGGCCGTTACCCGGGGGCAGGGGAGCGCGCTTGCCGGTATGTGCGACGCGGGCCTGAACCGCCTGTGCGAAGCCGCCCCCGCCGCCGCGCC
The DNA here is from genome assembly GCA_946409885.1 of uncultured Clostridia bacterium. Taxonomy (GTDB): domain Bacteria; phylum Bacillota; class Clostridia; order Oscillospirales; family Acutalibacteraceae; genus RUG806. The sequence continues at coordinate 6,624 of CAMJYF010000068.1, forward strand.
GGAGGACCATCCCCCCGTCTTCTCCCAAACGGTGCGCGACCACGCCATGCTGCTGCTGAACCGCGCCATCGCGGAGGCGTTCCAGACGCTGTGAATCCGACAATAAAACCAAAGCTGCCGGTCCGGTTGGGTCGGCAGCTTTTTTCAGCGCGGATCGTTGATTTTTTACTTCATCAGCCCGTTGGCGACGCACCAGTCGTGGAAGGACCGCAGGCTGCGCAGGCGGGCGGAGGAGAGCTGCTGGCGGCCGCGGTTGATGGGCTTCATGCCCGTTGCGCCCTGCAGGTGCGCCAGATATTTTGCGGAGCAGTTAAAGCCGTTGTCAATGGCGTTGTCCAGCAGGATGATCTCGTTGTAGCGCTGTTCGGCCAGCGCCATGTCGCCGCTCATGAACGCCTCAAAGAACCGCTGGAAGAAGGCGCCGCCGCAGGCGGTGGGGGTGGCCATCACGCCGCGGGCGCCCAGCTTGAACGCGTCGAACAGGAAGGGCATATTCGCCTGAATGACGCAGGAATCGCCCTTCACAGCGATCTTTTCCGCAATGCCCTCGTAGGTGCTGGTGGTATCCTTGATGCCGTAAATGCCGCATTCGCGCACCAGCCGCCCATAGCATTCGCCGCTGATCAGGTGGGGCCGCAGCCCGGGGAATTCATACATGAACACGGGTAGGTCGGTGAACTGCTTCAGCTCGCCGATATAGTTGACCAGCCGGTCCGGGTCGTTGCCGAAGCCCTTGGTGGTAAAGACGATACCGTCCACGCCCGTGGCGGTCATGCGCTTGACCTCCTCCACCTGCGCGAACCAGGAGGGCTCCATATTGGCGGTGGCCACCACGGTGGTATCGCCCTTGTGCTTGACGGTCAGTTCCGCCAGCTTCAGCCGCTCCTCCAGCGTCAGTTCCGCCATTTCGGAGCTGCCGCAGACGGCGAACAGATGCCCCACCCCCTGCGATACCTGCCAGTCGGCGTATTCCTCATAGGCGGCGTAGTCGACGGAGAGATCCTCATGGTAAGGGGTAAGCATCAGCGAATAGATGCCGGTGTAATTTTCAGTCAGTTTTGACATGTTCTTTTTCGCGCCCGCAACAGGGCGTTTTCCTCCATTAAAA
>CAMJYF010000069.1 GCA_946409885.1 uncultured Clostridia bacterium
CAGATCGGTTTTATCGACGCCTTTCTGGCGGCTGAGCAGTAAACACCAAGGCGCCGAACCGGCAAGGCCGCCATCGGCCATATTCCGGTGTACCGCCGACCCTGTCATAATGGAAAGAAACCTTCGGGCGAAATAACACGTCCGAAGGTTTTTCTATCGTTCCGAAACAGAAAGGAACACGCGCCGCGGACGGTCCGCGCCTCCCTCCCGCCAGACGGGGAAGGCCGATGCGTCCGGCCGGGGCTCAATCCCCTGCTTCCTGTCCGCCCGGCTGCTCTTCCTGTTTCTTTCTCGCGTTGCCGGTGAACACCGAACGCAGCAGAGGGACCAGCAGCACCGCGTCCACGATCAGCAGCGCCGCGCCCACGCCGGTCAGTACCCCGTTGACCGTCCGGTCCGACGGCACCGCGTCCGCGGGGTGGTCCGGCCGGTACAGCAGCGGCAGCCGCGTGCCGACGGCGCAGCCGCGGGAGATGGCCCCCAGAGAGGCGCTCTGTTCGCCCGCTTCCGCAGGGAAGGCCACATACACCTCACCCGCGGCCACCTCCGTCACCACGCCGGTGGCGCGGCGATAACCGGCCATTCTGGCCAGCCCGGAAAGCCCTGTGCCGAAGACGGTAACGCCCGCCAGCAGCAGCAGGATGGGCAGCAGTTTTTGCAGGGTACCGTTTTGTTTCTCTTTTTTCATGGCAGTGATTCCGTTCTTCTGTGTTTTGTTCACGCCTCCCGCCAGGCGGCGCGAAGGGCTTCCCAGTCCTCTTCCGTAAATTCCCGCGGGAAATAGTAGAGGTCCGGCACGCCCACGGCGGGCTGCTCCAGCAGGATGCGCAGGGTCTCGTATTTTGTGCGGCCGCGCATGCCGTCGGTATCCACGATCACGCCGGGCATCACCGCCTGGGCCATCTCCGCCCGGAAGCGCATGGTGCTTAAGGGGCTGCGCACAAAGGCGTCATAATCATGGATGCGGAACTGGTCGCAGTTGCCCGCGAAATAGGGGTGCAGGGTGGTCACGTTCAAAAGCGCGTCCGGCTTGGCCTCCTTGGCGAACTGATAGATCGCCTCAAACAGGCACTTCATCAGCTCCACGCCGTACACGCCCTGCTGCCAGGTGCGCATACCGGGCGCGTGGGGGTCGCAGTCCATAAAATCCACCTTGAAGCCGTCGCAGGCGCAGCAGTCCGCGTCCTCCGAAAGCAGGCGGTAAATGGCGTTTTTCAGGCGGGCGAGATATTTCGGGTTGGTGGGGTCGGCGGCGATGGGTTTTCCCTCCGCCAGAATGCACTCGTCCTCCGGCAGACCGGCGCAGTCCCAGCACTTGAACCACAGCAGCACCTTGCGGCCCTTGCCGTGCTGGTCGTCCGCAAACTGCCGCAGGCTGCGCCATTTGGCGGGGTCGGGGGTCAGCGTGCCGTAGTCCTTCTGCCACTTGTCGTCGATGATGACGGCGCCGGGCTCCAGCCCCAGTTCGTCCAGCCGGTCCGAAAGGCCCTCGTAGGTCTTCTGGTCCGCGTAGTCCCGCGCGTTGCCGCCCGCGGCGTCCTCCAGATCGCACTGGGAACCCCAGCCGCAGAAGATGGGGGCACGCCACCAGTCCGGGGTGGCGTCCATTGCGGTGCGGCGGGTGAAATCCCGGTGTTTGTACTGCCACAGGGAATACTGGTTCAGCACGTCCATGTCGGATTCGCCAAAGCAGCCGAAGACGGCGGGGCTTTCCCACCGGCCGTCGATGGCCGTATAGCCCTCCAGCGGCAGGGTGAACCAGCAGGTGTTCTCCCGCCAGCCGTTTTTGGGGGCGTGCAGCTCAAACCGGCGGAAGTTGTGCTCCCCCCGCCGGGCCACGACGCCAAGGCCCGTGACCGTATCGTTATAGTCGTTGAAGAAGGGGAACACAAAGGGCGGCGGCGCGGCCCGCTGGGGCTGCAGTACGGCGGGCTCGTCGCACATCAGCCGTACGGCGCGGTCGTGGTCGTACTCATGCAGGTTGAACAGCGTGTAACCGGCGGCGTTGTACAGGGAGCGGGAGCGGAAATACTCCACGCTGACGGGCGCGCCCTTTCCCTCCACCGAAACGGTGAAGAGGAACGCGCCGTCCCGCACCACCAGGCGGTATTCTTTTTTTTGCCATACCGTGCTGTTCACCCGCCAGACAAAGATGTTGTCCTGGGAGGAGACCAGCTCCGGGGCGCTGTCCTCATCCGCCGCGTCCGGCAGGCTGATGGGACAGGCAAGGTAGAACAGGAACAGCCGCAGCCCGCCTGTGTAGACGGAGAACCGGTCGTTGTGGATGTGCAGCTCGTTGGAGCCGGATACCTTGATGATTTTCATGTGTCTCCCTCCTTCAACGGAATTGGTGGGGTCGCTTACGTTATCAAAGCGCTTTTGCGTCAAAGGCGCCCTTTTTCTTTTTGCCGAACCGGTCGGCCAGATAATATTTCCAGACCAGCCCCAGCGCCACGATCAGAATGCCCAGGGCCGTCAGCTTCAGGCCCGTGCCAAGGCCCCGCGCGTGGTAGCGGAACGCCACCGTATGCTCGCCGGCGGCAATCTTTACGCCCAGCAGCGCGTCGCCGATTTTGACGATGTCGCCGGATTCGTAGGAGACCCGTTCGCCGTCCAGATATACGCTCCAGCTCTCGTCGTAGGGGATGGAGGTATACAACACCTTGTTCTCTCCCTTGACGGTGATGCTGCCGGAGAAGGAGGTCTCGTCGAAGGCGTCCATTGCCAGAGTGCCGTTGTCCTTCAGGCGGTCATAGGCCTTCTCGAAGGCCTCTTTGTCGATCCGGGCCGCGCAGAAGGGCACGGTGGCGGTGTCATTTTCGGAGAGGGTGTACTCCACCTTCATTACGGCGCCCTTTTTCTGATAGCCCAGGTCCAGCGTGAACTGGGAAGAGGAGGAGGCAGTATAGGAAAAATCGTTGTCCTGCGCGATAAACGTCATGTTGGAAACCTGTGTGCTGCCGGTGCAGACGTAATAATTGCCGTCCTCCGGCGCTTCCATGGTCAGCGTCAGCTTGCCGTCCGCCGCGGAATCCAGCCTGCGCAGGTTGAAGCTGGACATGCTCTTCAGCATCTGCGTGTTGAAGCCCTCCTCCAGATTGTCAAAGACGATATCCGTCACCTCCACGGGGATCAGGACGTCGGCGACGCCGGCGGCCTTTTCCATCAGCTCGTTCTGCACCGCGAAGGGATCTTCCCTTTCAATGCTCCATTCCGTCACCGCGCCGTCCACGGCAAAGGCCAGGGGCAGATGATACCGGTACTCATACGCGGTGAAGACGTCGTTGGCGGAAACGTTCCGGTAGAAATCGCCCTCCCGCAGCAGGTTGCCGTTATCGTAGATATATTTCAGGTCAAACATGGTGTTGAAGACGGGCGTCTGCGGGTAGTAGGTATAGCTGTTGATGTCGTTGCCGAACATGCCCAGCTTGTCCATCAGCTTCGCCACGTGCTCGTAGGCCATGGAGGAGAAGGTGGAAACGCCGTTGTAGCCGTACCAGCAGGGGTCCATGCGGGCCCGCAGCTTGGAAAGCTCCGTGCGGTAGAACAGCTCATCGTCCTCCTGTTCCGTCAGCTCGCGGATCGACTGGTAGTCGTTATAGTCGCTGACGTAGTATTTTTTCGGCTGCTGCATGACGAAGTTGCTCACGTCGCCCACGCAGATCTCCGTAATAATGGCGATGACCAGCAGCGAAAGCACCGCGTTCCGCTCGAACCGTTTGCTTTTCAGCAGGCCGAAGAAGACGACGTACACCACGGCGAAGATCAGCGTCATCATGATCGTCTTGCGCTGCACGTTGGGCGAGGTGATCTCATCCAGCAGGATGGTGAAGGCGATCACGCCCACGCCCACGCCCACGTAGGCGCGGTTGGTGAACTCCTCCAGATGGCGGAACACCTCATAGCCTATGGCCAGCAGCAGGAAGGAATAGGCGAAGGAATAGCGGTACGGCAGATCGTTGGGCATATGGAAACCGTGCCAGATATAATTGAAATAGTTGACGGAAAAGCTGACGTAGAAAACGCCGATGAACACCGCGGCGGCGATCTTTTTGCGGCCGCTGATGTGTTTGCTGAAGAAGTACAGCGGCAGCAGCATCACGCTGATCAGGCCGCAGTAGATATTGGGCAGCACGATATCGCCGCTGCTGCGGATGGTGGTGGTCAGCGACGGCAGGTGGTTGGCGACAAAATCAAAGAGGTTGAAATAGGCCTTAAAGGTCTCCGGGAAGGTGCCGCCGGTGGCGGAGGAGGTCTGTAAACAGTAATACACCGGCAGCAGCGCGAAGGCGGACAGCAGAAAGCTGAGGACGGAAGCAACGGCGAAGCACAGGCCGCTTCTCCAGAAGAGGGATTCGGACAGCTTCTTTTTTTCTTTTTTTCTCTTTTCGGCCTTCTTGGCCCGTCCCCTCCTCACGGCGCCGCCTTCGGCGGGCTCCGCCGGGTCGCGGTAGGTAAAGCCGGGCACAGGGCTTTGCGGCGCGGCGTCCGTGGGGACGGCCACGGCAGGCGCTTCCTCCGGCGCGGTCTCCCCGGAAAGGACGGCGGCGGGGCTCTCCGGACGGGAAAGTGCCGCGGCAGCCGCCGCTTGATCCGACGTCGCTTCGGCGGCCGCTTCCGCATCGGCAGGCAGCGTCTCCTCCGGGGCGGCCGGAGCCCTTTCGGCGGGGATAATGATCTCCGGCGACAGACCGGACGCATCGTTGGCAACGGTGAAATCGCTCACGGTTCCGGCCTCGTCCGTCTGCTCCGCCTGCACCGCGGCGTCGATGGCCGCGTCTATGGCGGCGGACTGGCGGGTAACGGCGGCGTCATAGGCGGCCTTCAGGGCCTCCGCCTGCTCGTCCGCTTCTCCTCTTTCCGCCGGCGCGGCCGCTGAAGGTGCCGTTGCGGCCGCAAGGGGCGCAAAGCCTTCCGGCTCCGCCGCGGCGGGCCAGCGCTTTTCGGGCAGCCGCGCGCCGAATTCGTGACGGGAGAAATAATAATAGAGGAAATACAGAACGGAAAGGATGCACACCATATACGCCATGTAGTAGTTGGTGATCATGGTGTAGGTCATGGCGCAGAGATACAGCGCGGGCTTCCGGTTCCGGATGATTTTTTCGATGCCCAGGATCACCAGCGGGAAAGCCGCCATGGCGTCCAGCCACATGATGTTCCAGGAGTAGGCCACAAAGTAGCCGGAAAAGGCGTACAGCAGACCGAACCCGATGCCGGCACGGCTGACGGAGTCGGTCGTTTTGCTGACGTAATACGTAAAGGTCATGGCGGCGGCCACCGCGTTCAGCAGCATCACCACGGCGATGGCCTCCGGCATGTTGATATGGCCGGTCAGCAGGATCACCAGCGAGAAGGGACTGCAGCAGTAGTTATAGAAATTCCCTAAAAACGGCCCGCCCAGACCGGAGGTCCAGGAGTAGATGAGGGAATAGCCTTTGGTGATCCGGTCGTAAAGCTCCGCGAACAGGGGGCCGTACTGGTGGTAAAGGTCCATGCGCAGCACGGTGTTCTCGCCGAAGGTAAGGGTGTTGGCGTGGCAGAAATAGGTGAACAGCATCACCGCGGCAGCCAGCAGACCGGAAACGATACAGTATTTCCGCAGCCGGACCCTGTCGTCCGCCGCGCCGCGTTTCTTCAGTAAGGGACTCATAAAATTGCACCTTTCGCGTTTTTAAGGATATAATATATGATTGTACAGAGTAATAATATCATAAACAGATTTGTTTTTCAAGTATTAATTAGAATGCGTTTTCCGCGCGTTTTCCGCGCGGGCCGTGGGGGCCCGGCGGGCGCTTGACTTATTTTTTCAAATCGTGTAAAATATATCAGATCGACAAATAAAACTCCTCGGAGGGTACCATGGCAAAAAAGCAAGAATACGGCAATGAAAGCATCAAGCAACTGAAGGGCGCGGAACGGGTCAGAAAGCGTCCCGCCGTCATTTTCGGCGACGACGGGCTGGAGGGCTGCCAGCATTCCGTTTTTGAGATCATCTCCAACTCCATCGACGAGGCCCGGGCGGGCTACGGCAGCCGCATCGTGGTGACGCGTTTTCTGGACCATTCCATCGAGGTGCAGGATTTCGGCCGGGGCATGCCCGTGGATTTCAACGAGAACGAGCAGCGCTGGAACTGGGAGCTGCTGTTCTGCGAGATGTACGCCGGCGGCAAGTACGACAACAACGACGGCGGCAGCTATGAATTCGCGCTGGGGCTCAACGGCCTGGGCCTCTGCTCCACCCAGTATTCCTCCGAGTATATGGACGCGGAGATCCACTCCGGCGGCGAGTGCTTTACCCTGCACTTTGAAAAGGGCGAAAACGTAGGCGGCCTGCACCGGGAGCCCTATGATAAAAAGGACACCGGCACCCGCATCCGCTGGCGGCCGGACCGGGACGTGTTCACGGATATCGACATCCCCCTTTCCTATTATCAGGACGTGCTGAAAAAGCAGGCGGTGGTCAACGACCGGGTACGGTTCGTGCTGAAAAACCAGATCGGAGAAAACCGCTTTGAGACCTACGAGTACCGCTACGACAACGGCATTGTGGACTACGTGAACGAGATCGTGGACAACCGGGGCATCGTCCCCGTGCAGTTCTGGAGCGGCGAGCGCACCGGACGGGACCGGGAGGACAAGCCGGATTACAAGGTGAAGATCTTCGCCGCCCTCACCTTCTCCGAAAAGGTGCAGATGAAGGAGTACTACCACAACTCCAGTTTTCTGGAGCACGGCGGCGCGCCGGACAAGGCGGTGCGCAGCGCTTTCGTCTCCCAGATCGACGCCTACATGAAGCAGAACGGCAAGTACAACAAGAGCGACCCCAAGATCACGTTTCAGGACATCGACGACTGCCTGGTGCTGGTGATCTCCTCGTTTTCCACCCAGACCAGCTACGCCAACCAGACCAAAAAGGCCATCACCAACAAGTTCATTCAGGAGGCCATGACCGACTTCTTCAAGCACCAGCTGGAGGTCTACTTTCTGGAAAACAAGCTGGACGCGGACAAGATCTGCGAGCGGGTCCTCATCAATATGCGGTCCCGCGTACGGGCGGAGGCCACCCGCATCAACGTGCAGAAAACCCTTTCCGGCGGCAGCGATATGCTCAACCGCATCGAAAAATTCGTGGACTGCCGCAGCAAGGACGTGAACGAGCGGGAGATCTTCATCGTGGAGGGCGACTCGGCTCTGGGCGCCTGCAAGCAGGCCCGGGATTCCGCCTTCCAGGCGGTGATCCCTGTGCGCGGCAAGATCCTCAACTGCTTAAAGGCGGATTACGCCAAGGTATTCAAGAGCGAGATCATCACCGACCTGATCAAGGTGCTGGGCTGCGGGGTGGAGGTCAGCGGCAAGGGCGTGAAGGGCCTGCCGGAGTTCAACCTGGATAACCTCCGCTGGAACAAGGTCATCATCTGCACCGACGCGGACGTGGACGGCTTCCAGATCCGCACGCTGATCCTCACCATGATCTATACGCTGATGCCCTCCATCATCAAGGCAGGAAAAGTGTTCATCGCGGAATCGCCCCTGTATGAGATCACCAGCGGCAAGCAGACCTGGTTTGCCTATACCGAAAAGGAAAAGACCGCCGCGCTGGAGGAGATCGGCAGCGCGAAATACACCATCCAGCGGTCGAAAGGTCTCGGCGAAAACGACCCGGACATGATGTGGCTGACCACCATGAACCCCCAGACGAGGCGGCTGATCAAGA
>CAMJYF010000070.1 GCA_946409885.1 uncultured Clostridia bacterium
ATTCCGCAACTGTTTTTCTTTATCTTTTGATTTTCGCTGATAAATAAAAATCTTCCATTCCACGAGATGAACAGTGTTCGTTCGTAAATTATATAATGTAATCTTTTTTTGTGAAACCTTCATTTTCATAACTACTGGGACTGTATTTATGAAATTATCATATTATCACAGGAAGATGCATTTCATGAGTTTTGCATTACAGGTATTCGCTATGTAATCATAATGAATACCTGTAAGAATTCTATTTAGATGCAAATTCTTAATAATGTTTTTAAGAGTTGTTTTTGTAATTAAGAAGGAAAAATGAAAAAGCTGTTATCCGTCCTGCTGTGCCTGTCGCTGCTGCTGCCCACGGCGGTGGCCGCCCGGGCGGAGGAAACCGCCGGCACGCTGAAAATGGTCGCCTATAACGTCTCCGGCATTCCGCTGGTAGGCGATTTCCAGGGCACCACCGTGACCGCCACCAACGACCGCGCCGCGAAGATCGGGCGGCTGCTCAACGGCGTCGACGTGGATTTTATCGGTACGGAGGAGGACTTCAACGGCCACCGGTACCTGGCCGCCGAAATGACCAACTACCCCAACCGCTCCTATACCAGCGGCGGGCTGGCCCAGGGCCAGGGGCTCAACGTGTTCTCGGCGCATCCGCTTTACAACGTGACGCGGGTGAAGTGGAACGTGGAATACGGCACCCTGTCCGGCTCCATGGACGCGCTCTCCAACAAGGGATTTATCTACTGCCTGATGGAGCTGCTGCCCGGTGTGTTCGTTCACGTCATCAACGTCCACATGGACGCGGGCTATGAGATCCTTTCGGTGATGGCGCGTGCCAACAATTTCCGGCAGCTGGCCGCGTTCATCAACGAAAACTGCGCCGACGGCCGCGCGCTGATCGTGCAGGGGGATTTCAACTTCAAGTTCAAGCGCCAGCTGAAGGACGATCTGGTGGGCAACCTGCTGACGCCCACGGGCCTGAAGGACGTGTGGGCGGAGGTGTACAACAACGGTATTACCGATCCCGCCGACCCGGCCTATGACTGGGAAGCCGCCGGCGACGACCTGGACCGCATCCTCTACCGCTCCGGCGAGGATCTGTCCCTGACCCCCGTCGCCAAAACCGTCCCGGACCTGACCGGCGAAAACGGCGAGCGCTACACCGACCACAACCCCATGCTGACGGAGTTTGCCTACACGGTGACGGGCGCGCTGCCCGCGCCGGAAACCCTGGCCGCGCCCGTGGCGGAAAACGCCGCCCTGCTGGCGCTGAGGGAAATGCTGTGGACCTTCGCCCGGCTGCTGCAGGCCATGCTGGGGGTGTTCGAGCTGCCCTACCTGGCCTATCAGGGCGTGGATATGCTGGTGAACGGCAAAATGCCGTAACCGCCCTTCCGCGATCGGAATACGGAACAACGGACCCTTGACCGGAGTCCGTTTTTTTTGTTTCATCACGGATTTTTGTGGAATGATAATAATGAAACGTTTTCGGTCCAGCCTTTTTCAAAAGGCTGGCGGGGTCTTGGGGCGGAGCCCTGAGTCGCCCGCCGCAGCGGGCGAAATCCCTGCGCTTCTTCAGCGCAGGAGGTTGTTAAGGAACCCTCGCCGGGGGTTCCTTAAGCGCGAAGCGCCTTATCCCCAATGATCCGTGAAGAGGCTTTTTTTGCTGAAAAAAGACTTGCCGGTGTGTGTTATTATACAGGGCCTGCGGGTGGTCGGTGCCCGCCCCTACGGTGGGCGTCACCCTATCCATTTTATTGTTGCAATCCGCCCGGCGGGATGCTACAATAAAGAAAAACGGCAAGGAGGCTGACCTTATGTATCCGATGGCCGATCCGGTCAACAGTTATGACAACAACAACTACGACGTGTTCCCGCTGGTGGTCGTCAAGGACCGGGAAACCGTTATCCATATCCGTCCCCAGGGCGGGCGGCCCGATTTTGAGCCCGGCAAAGAGTATGAGGTGGAGTTCTGCGCCCTGGACGGCGGCAAGCCCTATGATTTCCCCGCCACCGGCGATTTCCGCCGGGCGAAGGCCGTGTGCAACGCGGAGGGCGGCTTTGACATCCCCCACACCTTTGATAAGGAGCAGGAGTATTTCCTCCGCCTGCTGGAGGGGGACCGCTGCAAACAGCGCTTTTCCGTCTACTGCGTCAATGAGGATCTCTGCGGCCGCTATCCCTTCATCGGCGACCTGCACATGCACACCACGGGTTCCGACGGCAATCAGGAGCCGGAGGTGGTCATGGCCAACTACCGCAAATACGGCTACGATTTTTCCGTCGTCAGCGACCACTGCGTCTACTATCCCTCGCTGCGGGCCCTCCATTTTTATGAAGATCTGCCGCTGGAATTTACCATCATTCCCGGCGAGGAGTGCCATCTGCCCCCCGTTTACGGGCAGGAGAACGACGTGCATATCGTCAACTTCGGCGGGGAGTACAGCATCAACGCCCTCACCCAGGGCGAACAGTGGGAGCAGGTGGGCACCGACCCGCAGTACCGCTCCCTGTATGGCCAGTGCCCGCCGGTGATGAGCTACGAGGAGTATCAGGCGGAGATGCAAAAGCGGGCGGACGCGGTAAAGCCGCAGCTGCCGGAGACCGTGGACGCCGTTCCCTACGCGGTGTGCTGCTGGATCTTCGATGAGATCCGTAAGGCGAACGGTCTGGGCATCTTCGCCCATCCCAACTGGAAGCGGGACGCCTATCACGTGCCGGAGGCCTTTACGGACTACATGATGGAAACGCACCCCTTTGACGCCTTTGAGGTGCTGGGCGGCGAATCCTACTATGAGCAGAACGGCTTCCAGACCGTGCGCTATTACGAGGAAAAGGCCAAGGGGCATATCTTCCCCATCGTGGGCAGCACGGACAGCCACTCCTCCTACCCCTCCAACCGTAACGCGTTCATCTGCGAGACCATCGTGTTTTCCCCCGAAAATGAGCGCAGGGCGCTGATCGCCTCCATCAAGGACTTCTACTCTGTTGCGGTGGATACCATCGACGAGCATTTCCGCCTGGTGGGCGACAGCCGTCTGGTTCGCTACGGCTGCTTTTTGCTGAAGCACTTCTTCCCGCGGCACGACGAGCTTTCCTTTGAGGAGGGCCGCCTGATGAAGCAGTACGCCAAGGGCACCCCGGAGGAAAAGGCCGACGCGGTAAAGATCCTTTCCGCCATCACCGGCCGCATGAAAAAACAGCGGGAGAAATACTTCGATTTCTGAGCCCCGCCGTCGGCAAAACACGGCGCCATACCGGGAGACGTTCCGGTAGGGCGCCGCTTTCTTTTTTTTGTTCCACATGAAATGGCGGAATACAGCCGCCAGGATTTGTCGAATCCCTGCTTCTTCCGCATATTTTTCCCCCGCCGGGGCATACTGGTACTGACATCATCAAAAAGGGTATGAAGCGCATGAAATTTGTATGGGCGTTTATCATCGGCGGGCTGATCTGCGTGATCGGGCAGATCCTGATCGACAAAACCAAGCTGACCCCGGCGCGGATATTGGTGGGCTACGTCTGCGCCGGCATCCTGCTGGGGGCCTTCGGGCTGTACGACCGGCTGATCGATTTCGCGGGCAGCGGGGCGGCGCTGCCGCTTTCCGGCTTCGGCAACCTGCTGGTGAACGGCACCCGGGAGGCGGTGCTGCGGGACGGCCTTCTGGGCGCGCTGGAGGGGCCCCTCACCGCCGGTTCCGTGGGCATTATGGCGGCGGTTTTTATGGGCTTTCTGCTGTCCTTTATGGCCAAGCCGAAGCCGAAATGATGCAGCACGGCGCCTTGCGCCGTTTCAATGTGGAATGCGGAATGCAGGCGACACAGCGCCGTTGCAATGCGGAACGGATCATGGGGGCGGAGAAAATAGGCTCTTTACAAAAGGCGGAGATGTGGTATACTGAGGAAAACCACCTTTCCGGAGGACGCTATGAAACAGGCAACGGGCAAAAACGATCCGCGGTCGCTGCTGATGCTGACCGCCTCCATGCTGATTTTCGGCACCATCGGCGTTTTCCGCCGTATGATCCCGATGGATTCCGCCCTGATCGCCTTTTTCCGGGGCGCGACCGGCTGTCTGGTCATCCTGCTGTTTTCACGGCTGCGGGGCGGACGGCGGGAGCGGCCGGACCGTAAAACGCTGCTTTTGCTGGCCGTCAGCGGGGCGGTGATGGGCCTGAACTGGCTGGCCCTGTTCGAGGCGTATAACGCCACCTCCGTGGCCACGGCCACCATGTGCTATTACATGGCGCCTACCTTCGTCATCCTGCTGTCCTGCGTGCTGTTCCGGGAAAAAATGACCCTCAGAAAAGCCGCCTGCGCCGTTGCGGCGTTGGGCGGCATGGTTTTGGTCTCCGGCGTGGCGGAAAGCGGCCTGCCGGGCCCGGGGGAACGGAAGGGAATTCTGCTGGGGCTGTGCGCCGCGTGCCTTTACGTGGCGGTGGTGCTGCTCAACAAGCGCGTCCGGGGCGTGGACCCCTACCTGAAAACGGCCGTCCAGCTGGGCGCGGCGGCCGCGGTGCTGCTGCCCTGGCTGCTGGCCACCGGCGGCTTTGCCGGGCAGCAATGGAGCTGGGGCGCTGTGGGACTGCTGGCGCTGGTGGGCGTGGTGCATACGGGGCTGAGTTACACGCTGTATTTCGGCAGCATGGACGGCCTTCGCACCCAGACCGTGGCCCTGTTCAGCTACATCGATCCCGTAACGGCGCTGGTCCTCTCCGCCCTGGCGCTGCACGAAAAACTGACCCTGCCCGGCGCCCTCGGCGCGGTCCTGATCCTGGGCTCCGCCATCGTAGGGGAGCGGGAGTGAGGCGGAGGCCCTGTCCGGGATTGCTTTTTCCGTCAAACGGAGGAGGAAACGCGGCCCCCGGACGGGCCCTGCCGACGTTATCTGATATATCACGGTATCAAAAACACCGCCGTCCGTTGCTGCGGGCGGCGGCGTTGTCATATGGCTGATAAGGGGAGAGGTATTACCACTTCGTCGGGTCCTCCAGCTTCACGCTGGCCCGCAGGATCAGACGGGCGTCGGAGGATTCGATGGTGCCGTTGTGATCCACGTCGGCGGCGATATAGGCCGCGCTGTCCTCCGCGTAGTCTTCCAGCTTTACGCTGGCCCGCAGCGCCAGCCGCGCGTCGCCGGAGGTCAGCTCTCCGTCGCCGTCCACGTCGCCCGTCATCACTTCGGGCTTTTCCGGCAGAACGACCGTCACCTCGGCGGCGGCCGTCAGGTCGGTCCCCTCCAGCGCAAAGGTCAGCTTGGCCGTGCCGGGCATCTCGCCGGTCACGGTCAGAGCCGCTTTGCCCTCCTCATCCAGTGTTACTGTCTTTTGGGACAGGGTGAGGATGGCGCTTTCGCAGGAAACGGTCACGGTTCTGCCCGCGGCGTTTGCGGCGGAAACGGCGATCTCCGCCGTCTTACCATAGGTAACGGAAGCGGTTTGCTCGACGGAAAGATCCTTCGGTTCCTCCGTCACCGCAAAGGTGCCCGTGCAGGTGTAAAGCTTTTTGCCCGCGTAGTTTTTGATATCGCTGTAATCGTAGGTCCTCGTCCAGACGCCCAGCCCGTTTTCATCTCCGTCGGTTTCACCCGGAACGGGGAAGGCGGGATCGGCGGCCTTCGCAGGCGTTCCGGTATCGTCGTCGGCTTCCGCCGCTTCCTGCAGCCGCACCGTTACCGTGTCGGCAAAGGGCTTATCCGGCGTAAAGCGGAAGGCGGTGGCGTAGAACACGCCGCTGTTTTCCGCCGTCTCGGTTTTGTCCAGCGGTTCTATCTTGCCGGTATAGCCGTCGAATACCACGGTTCCCGTATTGACGGAATCGATATCCATGTAGGTGCTGAAGAGAAGGTCCGCGTGGTCCTTGTGCAGATACAGCGTCTTTACCGTCGGGTTTTCGTTGGTCTCCAGCGCCAGGAAAACGTCCTTCCACTCCGGCGGCACGTCCATCCAGTCGCTTGCGGCGGTTTTACAGCCGCTTTTGGTTGCCCTTACCTGCCACTGGCCCTTGGGCACGTCCCAGGCGAAGGCGCCGTCCGAAAGGGTGGTGATGGGGTTGGTCTGCCCGGCTTCCGCGGCGTTCCACAGCAGCTCGCGGCCCTCTTCGTCCTTATAGTAGACGCTGACTGTTGCGCCTTCGATTTTGTTGGACTGCACCGCCTCGTACACGTAGCCAGAGGGATCGATCAGGAAATGGAAGCGGATGGTCACGCCGCAGTCGAAGGCCTTGCCGTCCTTGTCCACGCCCTCCACGGTGAATACGCCGGGCACGTAGTAGCGGTCCGTATCCTCAAAGAAGCCTTCCCCGCTGAACCACTGGCCGGTGACCTCGTTGTAAGTGAGCGCCATCTTTTTGCTGACGCCGTTTTCCGTGCTGACCACCCACAGCTTTTCGATGCGGTCGCTGTTGGAAACGGCCACGCGGAACGCGAAGGGATTCCCCGGCACGATGGTGAAATTGGGGACTGTCACACGCAGGTTCTTTTCGTTGACCGTGGCGCTGTAATAGCTGTGGCGCAGCTCAAATTCCCTGAACACCACGGCGTTGGGACGGTAGGTGACCGTTTCCTCGGCGGAGACGGTCTTCCGGTCGTAGGTGACCTCCGCTTTCAGCGTGAGGCTGTCGCCGTCCTGCGCGCCGGTCAGGGGCAATACGGCGCTCCAGTGTCCGGAACCGGCCGCCGTGACCGTGGCCGCCTCTTTGCCGTCAAGGGAGAGCTTCACCTGCGCGCCGGGCGTGGCGAAGCCGTAGGCCTCCGCCGTGGGCTCGTTCACCGCCGGGGCGGTATACATCGTCAGATAGGCCTCGTCCAGCACCGTAAAGGCGCGGTTGTTCTCCTTTGCCCAGGTTTCGGCATAGGAGCCCGGCCTGCCGTAGATGACGGTATGCTCCGGGATGGCATCATATTTGATTTCTGTCACGCTGGCGGGGATGTTGATCCCGGCCAGGCTGTCGCAGCCACTGAAGGCATAGTAGCCGATGGAGGTTAAGCCTTCTACAAGGGAGACGCTTACCAGGTTTTTGCAGTTCGCGAAAGCGGATCCGCCGATCGTTTTAACGCTTTTCGGAATCGCGATCTCTGTCAGGCCGTCGCAGCTGCTGAACGCGCCGTAGTCGATTTCTGTCAGCTGATCCGACAGGCGGATCCCGGTCAGCCCGTCGCAGTATGTGAATGCGTCTGACCCAATGTACGTCACACTGTCGGGAATGACCAGCTCCCCGGTCAGTCCGGTGCAGCCGGAAAAGGCATACTCTCCGATCTCGGTCACGCCGTTCGGAATGTCAAGGGAGGTAAGACCCTTGCAGCCGGAGAAACCGCTCAGTGATTTGACGGACGAGGGGATCGTGATCTGCTTCAGATCCGTCCTGCCGCTGAACGCGTTATAGACGATGGCGGTAACGCCGTCCGGCAGTTGGCTGGCGGAACCGCCTGCCTGCACCGCTTTTGTCTCTTTGTTTATGATGCAGTCGCCCTCGCTGTAATAGACGGGGTTGTCGGCGTGGACCGTTCCCCGCTCCATGGCGGAACAATAGGAGAACGCCGACTCGCCGATCATCGTCACGCTCTTCGGGATCGCGATCTCCTTCAGCGCGGAGCAATCCCGGAACGCGCCGGTATCAATGGTCCGCAGGCTTTCCGGCAGAACGATTTCCGTCAGCGCCGCGCAGCGCCGGAACGCGTAGGTCCCGATGGAAATCAACCCCTCATGGAAGG
>CAMJYF010000071.1 GCA_946409885.1 uncultured Clostridia bacterium
ATGTTCGGCAGCATGAACGACCAGCTTTTGGAAGAGATCAAAGCCATTGACGTGAATACGCTGACGCCCCTTGAAGCGCTGACGAAATTATACGAGATCAAAAAGCGGATCGTGTGAGTGGATAGTGATTAGTGGATAGTGATTAGTGGTTAGTGAATAGTGATTGGTGGAAAGGGAGAGATTCGGCTGATATTGAGTTATCAGGATTTGCAGGTATGGCAAAAATCCATGGATCTGGTAGTCGAAATATATAAGATAGTGAAGTTGCTGCCCAAGGAAGAAACGTATGCGCTTTCGGATCAGATGAGAAGAGCCGCGGTGTCAATTCCATCCAATATTGCAGAGGGACAGCAACGGCAAACAACAAAGGAATTCAAATATTTCCTGTCGATTGCAAAAGGCTCCTGTTCAGAATTGACGACGCAGTTATTGATCTGTCAACGAATCAATTATCTGACCAATTCGCAAGCGCAGTATGCTCTTTCACTTGCAGACGAAATCGGTAGAATGCTTACCGTATTGTCTTGCAATCTTTCAACAGCAAACCAACTCTAACCACTAACCACTAACCACTAACCACTAATCACTAATCACTAATCACTAACCACTAAAAAACCGACCGAAGGGAGGTTCCCCCATGGCCAAAATCAACGTGCTGCCCAAATCCGTCGCGGAATTGATCGCGGCGGGGGAGGTGGTGGAGCGCCCGGCCTCCGTGGTAAAGGAGCTGGTGGAAAACTCCCTTGACGCCGGGGCCACCGCCATCACCGTGGAGATCCGCGGCGGCGGCATTGAATACATCCGGGTGACGGATAACGGCTGCGGCATCGCCCGGGAGGACGTGCGCACCGCCTTCATCAGCCACGCCACCAGCAAGATCGGCGGCGCGGAGGACCTGAACGCCATCTTTACCCTCGGCTTCCGGGGGGAGGCGCTGCCCTCCATCTGCTCCGTGGCCCGGATCCAGATGCTGACGCGCACCGCGGAGGAATCCGCCGGCGTCTGCTATACCGCCCAGGGGGGCGAGGAGACGTCGCTGGAGGACGCGGGCTGCCCCGTGGGCACCACCATGATCGTGCGCGACCTGTTTTACAACACCCCCGCCCGCATGAAATTTCTGAAAAGGGATATCACCGAGGGCGCCTACGTGGCCGACGTGGTGGCCAAAGAGGCCGTCGCCCATCCCGGGGTGCGGTTCACCTTCCTCAAAAACGGGAAGGAGGCGCTTGCCACCCCCGGCGGCGGGGATCTTCACGCCGCCGTTTACGCCGTGTTCGGCAAAGAGGTGGCCCAGGCGCTGCTCCCCTGTGAATACGAATACAACGCCATTAAAATAAAGGGCTATCTGTCCCGCCCGCTGAACAACCGCCCCAACCGGAACATGCAGTACTTTTTCGTCAACGGCAGGTACGTGCGCATTCCGGCGGCGGCCCTGGCGCTGGACGAGGCCTATAAAAACAGGATCATGGTGGGCAAGTTCCCCATGTGCTTCCTGTTTCTGGAGATCCCGGCGGACCGGCTGGACGTGAACGTCCACCCCGCCAAAACCGAGGTCCGCTTTTCCGACGACCGTGCCATCTTTGAAACGGTCTTCTACGCCGCCCGTTCCGCGCTGGCCAAAGGGGATACCCGGCGCCCCTCCGTAGAGCTGAAAAAGCCCGTGGCGCTGGGCAAGCCCCTGCCAACGGGAGAGCAGATGGCGATGAAGAGTTCGGAATGCGGAATGCGGAATGCGGAATTATCCTGCGGTGCGGCGCGGGTGAATGCGGAAGGCGGAATGCGGAACGCCGAATTATCAGGCGGCGCGGCGCAGCCGATACAGTCGGAAGTCGTCAGTCGGAAGTCGGAAGCCATTGGCGTTCTGCGGGATACCTCTTCCGTATTCGGACAACAGGAGAACAGACCGCAGGAATCGCCCAACAAAACGGCGGCGGGAATTTCGCCAGAATCGCCCGAAGACAGGGCGGCGGGAAATCCGCCAAAATCGCCGGACGAAACGAATGCGAATACAGCGCCGCAGAAATCGCCGGACGAAGCGATTGCGGATAAAGCGCCGCGATCTCCGGAAGATAAAACAGCGGACGTGCCGCCGGAGGTTTCCGCGGTATCCTCCGGCGTCATAACTCCGCATTCCGAATCCCGCCTTCCGCATTCTCAGCGCGTGGATTACGCCGCGGCGTTCGCGGAGGTTTCCGCCAAAAAAGTCAACATCGATATCGCTTATGACGAGCCGGAATACCGCATTGTCGGCGAGGTCTTTTCCACTTATATTATCGTGGAAAGCGGCAGCAAGGTGCTGATCATCGACAAGCACGCCGCCCACGAGCGCATCCTTTTCAATTCCCTCTCCAAGGGGGGCTTCCACTCCCAGCTGCTGCTGTCGCCGGTCACGGTGCGGCTTTCCGCGAAGGAATACACCGCGGTGCTGGACAATCTGGAGGTCTTCTCCCGGGCGGGTTACGCCGTGGAGGATTTCGGCGGAAGCTCTGTGATCGTGCGGGAGTGCCCGGTGGTGCTGGAGCAGGAGGACGTGGCCTCCCTGGTGGCCGAAATAGCCGGGGAGCTGGCCCGCGGCAACCTGCGCCCCGTGCCGGAAAAGCTGGAATGGCTGTGGGATTCCACCGCCTGCCGCGCGGCTGTCAAGGCCGGGCGGGACCTGAAGCCCGGCGACGCGCAGGCGCTGGTCAAACAATTGCTGTCGGACGACAGCGTGCGGTACTGCCCCCACGGCAGACCCGTTATATATGAACTCACGAAGCGCGAGCTGGAAAAACAGTTCGGCAGATCAGGATAAAATAAAAACAGAGACTGACAAGAGACATGAACAAGATCCCGGCCATCGTGGTGGTGGGCGCCACGGCCTCCGGCAAAACCGCGCTGGCGGTGGCGCTGGCCAAAGAGTGCGGGGGAGAGGTGATCTCCGCCGATTCCATGCAGATCTATCAGGGCATGGATATCGCCACCGCCAAGCCTACCCCGGCGGAAACAGAGGGCGTGCCCCATCATATGATGGATTTTCTGCCCGTGACGGAAACCTACAGCGTGGCCCGCTACGTAGAGGAGGCCAACCGGATCGCGGGGGAGATCTTTTCCCGGGGCCGCATCCCCGTGGTGGCGGGCGGCACGGGGCTGTATGTGGATTCGCTGATCGACAATATCGTCTTTGAGGACGAACCGGACAACGCCGCCATCCGCATGGCGCTGCGGGAGCGGCGGGAGAAGGAGGGGATGGAAGCCCTCTTTGCGGAGCTGGAGCGGGTGGACCCCGCCGCCGCGGCCCGGCTGCACGTCCACAACGAAAACCGCGTGCTGCGGGCGCTGGAGGTGTACTACCTCACCGGGGAGACCCTTTCCGAACGGCAAAGGCGGTCCCGGCTGGCGGAATCCCCCTTCAACGCCCTGTGGATCGGGCTGGATTACCGGGACCGGCAGCGGCTGTATGACCGCATCGACCGCCGGGTGGAGGACATGCTGGCCCGGGGGCTGCTGCAAGAGGCGGCGGACTACTACCGCCTGCCCGGGGCGGCCACCGCCTCGCAGGCCATCGGCTACAAGGAGCTGAAGGGCTATTTCAGCGGGGAACTGACGCTGGAGGAGGCGGCGGACAACCTGAAAAGGGCCACCCGCCGGTACGCCAAACGCCAGCTGACATGGTTCCGGAAGAACGAACGCATCCACTGGCTGTACCGCGACGGCAAAAGCGGGGAGGAGACCGCGCGGGAGGCAGCCGCCCTTGCGGCGGCGTGGCTGCGGCAACAGAAGGGAGGAGATGACCCGGTATGAGCGGGGAAATCAAAAAGATGAAAAAGGAGCGGGAGGGCATCCCCACCGATATCGATATCGAGATCGCCTCGCCCAAGGCGAAGGCGGCGCTGGTGGCGCTGGTGGCGCTGCTGATCCTTACGTTTTCGGTCTATCAGGTATATATGGTCAAGGGGTCCCACGTGAACATGAAGACCCAGACCGCGCTGTATCAGACGGTCACCCGCAGCGTTACCGCGGACGGCTTTGTGCTGCGGGAGGAGCAGTACGTGCGCAACCCCTATGCCGGCACGGTGGTGCCTGCCGTTTCCAACGGCACCAAGGTGGCGGCGGGGGATACGGTCTCCAAGGTGTTTTCCTCCGACGAGGCCGCGGCGGCCGCCGCCCGGCTGCAGGAGCTGGATGAATCCATCGAGTTCTATCATACGGTGATCTCGGCCAGCGCCGGCGTGCAGCCGGCGGATCTGGAGCTGTACAAGCAGAGCGTGGTGGACGCGCTGATCGATCTGACGGACGCGGCCGACGGGGGCGACCTGACCCGCTTCGGCGCGCTCTCCCGGGAGCTGCGGGCCGCCATGACCAAAAAGCAGATCGCCTACGGCAGCCAGGTGGACGTGTCGGACAAGCTGGCGGAGCTGCTCAGCGAGCGCAGCGCCATGCAGCGGCAGCTGCTCACCTTTTCCTCCGTCACGGCGGAGGAAGCCGGTTATTACGTGGCCTCCTCCGACGGCTTTGAAAACGCCGTTCCCTATGAGGACGCGCTGACCCTTACCACGGAGGACGTGGACCGGCTGAACGGCATGGAGGCCCCCGCGGTCCCCGGCGGCACGGTGGGAAAGCTGGTGACCAAATTCAACTGGTACCTGGTGTGCAACGTAAAGGCCAAGGAGATCGACGGCATCGTATCCGGCAAAAGCGTCGCCGTGATCTTCCCGGATTCGGCGGTGGGCTCCGTCAATATGTACGTTTCCGCCATCAACGCCGAAAAGAACAGCGAATACGTCACGCTGATCCTGAAGAGCAACAAGATGAGCGCCGCCATCGCCTCGCTGCGCAAACAGCCCGTCAAGATCTGCGTGGAAAAATACCAGGGCTTCGTGGTGGAGCCCAAGGCGGTGCGGACGGTGGACGGCGTTACCGGCGTGTACGTGAAGCTGGGCAATATCGTGCGGTTCCGCAAGATCGATATCGGCTACAGCGACGACAGCATGATCCTGGCCACCGTGCCGGACGGGGACAGCGGCTACCTGAAGCAATACGACGAAATCATTATAGAAGGAACGGACCTGTATGACGGAAAGAATATCGACTGAGCAAGAGCCCGATCTGGGGTATATTGATGAAAATTATAAATATATAAAAGAAAGGGTGGACGCGGCCGCTGTCAAAAGCGGCCGGACCCCGGCGGACGTGCGGCTGATGGCGGTCACCAAGACCGTGGCGCCGTATATCATCAACCGGGCCATCGCCTGCGGCGCGAGGCTGATCGGCGAAAACAAGGTGCAGGAGCTGCTGGGCAAGCTGGACGACCTGCGCACGGAGGGGCTGGAAATGCACATCATCGGCCATCTCCAATCCAACAAGGTAAAAAAGATCATTACCACGGTGGCCATGATCCAGTCGGTGGATTCCCTCAGCCTGGCGCAGGAGATCTCCCGGCGGGCGGTGGAAAGCGGCGTGGTCATGGACGTGCTGACCGAGGTGAACATCGGCTGCGAGTGGTCCAAAACGGGCTTTGCCTGCGAGGAGCTGACCGAGCGCTCCCTGGAGATCGACGCCCTGCCCGGCGTGAACGTGCGCGGCTTTATGGCCATTCCGCCCGTGTGCGAAACGGAGGCGGAGGCCCGGGGCTATTTCGCCCGGGTGCGCGGTCTGTTTGAGGACGCGAAGCCGCGGTTCGGCAAGGCGGATTTCGATACCCTGTCCATGGGCATGTCCGCCGACTATGAGGCGGCCATTCTGGAAGGCGCCACCCTGGTGCGGGTGGGCAGCGCCCTGTTCGGCAGGCGCAGATACTAATCATACTGTAAGTAAACAATCAGAGATAAAAAGGAAGGTACAAAAGCATGGGAATCGGAGACAAGTTCAGAAAAGTATTCAATATCGACAGCGACTATTATGACGACTATGAGGATGAGGACGAGGGGATAGAGATGTACAACGGCAGCCGCGGCAGCGATACGCCGCAGCGCCGTCCCACCGCCCCCCAGCGGACCGACCGGCATACGGACGCCGCCCGCCAGCCCTCCTACCACTCCTCCTCCAAGGTAGTGGATATCCACACCACCGCCAAGCTGCAGGTGGTGCTGAAAAAGCCGGAGCACTTTGACGAGGCCCCCACCATCGCGGACGAGCTGCTGGAGCGCCGCACCGTGGTGCTGAACCTGGAGGCCACTGCCAAGGACGAGGCGGGTCGGCTGCTGTGCTTCCTCAGCGGCGTGGCCTACGCCAACGGCGGCAAGCTGAAAAAGATCGCCAACAACACCTATATCATCACCCCCTACAACGTGGACGTAATGGGGGACCTGCTGGACGAGCTGGAAAACAACGGCATGTTCTTTATGTGACGCCGGTCAGCGGCGCACAGACAAAAGCGCAAACTCAGTCACCTGTCATAAAAGCTATTTCTGTATTCGTCCGCGGCGGGCGCTTCCCGCGCGCGGACGGGGGAAAGGAAGATCAATTTGCTTACACCTGCTCAGTTAAAACAACTGCAACTCGAAAAACGTGAAAACGGCGATTACGCCGCCGAAGAAGTCGATAAGCTTCTTGCCCAGCTGATCCAGGATTATTCCGACGTGTTCGCGGAGAACGGCAACCTGATCCGCAAGCTGAGCGTGCTCGCCTCCAAGCTGGATGAATACCGCAAGGACGAGAACGTGCTGCGGGACGTGCTGCTCAACGCCCAGAAAAGCGCCGACCTGATCATCTCCGCCGCCCAGTCGCAGGCGGATGAAATGCTGGTGGACGCCAACCGGAACGTATCCGAGGTGATGCGGCGCGGCGAGGGCATCATTGCCGACGCCAACGTAAAGGCGGACAAGATCAACGCCGCCGCGGAGGCGGAGTACACCAGCATCATCAGCTCCGCCAAGGCCATGGCGGACGGGTACCTGGCCGCCGCGCGGGAATCCGCCGCCAGCGTGACCTCCGAAGTGGAAAGAAGCGTGAACGCGCTGATGGGCGACTGTGACGAAAAGGCCAAGGCCATGCTGGAGGAGGCCCAGAGCAAGTCCGCCGAGATCGTGCGCCGCGCCAAGGACGCCGCCGAAAAGGCGGTGGCGGAAGCCCGGGTAGAGGCGGACGAGATCAAGGACGAGGGCATCGCCAGGGCGGCCCAGATCAAGGAGGAGAGCGAGCGCAAGGCGGAACAGCTGGAAAGCTACGCCAGGGAGATCTCCAACGAGGCCATTGAAAACGCCAACGAAAAAGCCCGGGAGATCGTGGACGAGGCCACCGCCCAGGCGGACGAGACCGTCAACAGCGCCAAGCTGAAGGCCACATCGCTGATCAACGAGGCCCGCTCGCAAGCGGAGGAGCTGACCCGCGCCGCCAACGAACAGGCGGAGGAGCTGACCAGAAAGGCCAACGAAGAGGTGGCCGCGCTGGCCGCCGATACCAAAACCCAGGCGGAGGAGATCCTGGCCTCAGCCAGGGCCCAGGCGGACGAAAAGGTCAGCGCCGCCAGCGCGGAGGCGGATGAAAAAGTCAGCGCCGCCAACGCGGAGGCGGAGACGATCACCGCGGAGGCGCAGTCGCAGGCGGATTCGCTGCTGGAGCAGACCCGCGCGGAGGTGGACCGGACCTTTGCCGAGGCCAAAGAGCGGGCGGAGCAGTATATCGCCACCGCGCAGGCGCAGGCAAAGGTGCTGACCGAGACCGCCGTGGAAAAGGCCACGGAGCTGGATTCCGCCTCTGACAAAGAGGCAAAGGGCATTCT
>CAMJYF010000072.1 GCA_946409885.1 uncultured Clostridia bacterium
CTCCGTCCCAATGTTGAGATGAATATCGGAGATACAGGTAACATGAACAGCAGAATCAGACCCATGCAATGGAAGGACCGGGCCGCCGTGATCGGGATGATGCGGGAATTCTACGCTTCCCCGGCGGTACTGAGCAACGGTTCCGAAGCAATTTTTGCCGCGGATTTCCGGCAGTGCGTGGAAGGCAGCCCGTATCTGGAAGGATACGTTTTTGAAGAAGAGGAAACGTTGCAGGGCTATGCCATGCTGGCCAAAAGCTTTTCCACGGAATTCGGAAAGCCCTGCGTGTGGATCGAGGACCTGTATATCAAAAGCGCTTTTCGCGGACAGGGGCTGGGCGGACGCTTCCTGCAATTTGCGGAAGAACGGCACCCCGGCGCCGTGTTCCGGCTGGAGGTGGAGGCTGAAAACGAACGGGCCGTTCACGTGTACCGGAACGGCGGTTTTGAGATGCTCCCCTATTGGGAGATGATCAAGAAAAATCGTCCACTCTGACAAAAAACAGAGGCGCATTTTGTCGGATTTGTCTATCCGTATAAATATTTTATAATTATTCAAAAATGATTGACACCTTGTCATTTTTCTGTTATCCTATACCAGAATGACAAGGTGTCATTTTGTCGCCATTTTTGACTGACAAATCGTCATTTTTTAAAGTCTGTTTTCAGTCAAAAGCAGGATAATACCCCCATCAACCAAAGGAGCGGCGCGCATTATTATGGACGCAGCGGACAACAAGAAAAAACTGGAAAAGAAAATAAAGATCCTGGAAACGGCCTTCTCACTGTTCAAGCAGAAATCCGTCGGCTCCACCGCCATCGACGACGTGGTAAAGGCGACGGGCATCGCCAGGGGCACGTTCTATCTGTATTTCCGCGACAAGACGGACCTGATGGAGCAGCTCATCATGTACAAAAGCGGCGAGTACGTCAAGGAGATCTTCCGGGAGCTGTTCGCCGAGGCCGATCCGCAGACCATGGACCTGCGCACGCTGGCGGAGACCTTTATCTCCGGCTACATCGATTTTCTGGCCAACCACAAAGAGATCCTGGCCGTGCTTTCCAAAAACATGTCCGCCTGCATCCGGCAGGAGACAGAAAACCCCGACCCGGAGTTTGAGCGGTATTACGGCGTGATCCTTGAAAAAATGACGGAATACGGTTACGAGCCGGAAAAAGCGCCCATCATATTTTATATCCTGATGGATATGATCGGCTCCGTCTGCTGCGACGCCATCCTGCTGGGCAAACCCTACACCATCGAAGAGCTCCGCGAACCGGTCATCACGTCCGCGTTGAACATATTGAAGAACGGGAGATGATTCCTCTGAAACCGATCATAAAAAGAGCGCTGTGCCTGGCGCTCGCCGTGATATGCTGCCTGGCCCCCTCCCTTTCCGTGGCGGGTCTGGCGGTCAGCTACCCCGAGGGGGTGACCAAAGAGGACTGCGAGGCGGCCATTCCCAAGCTGGACCGGGTGATCCCGGCCGCCATGGCGCTGACCGGCAAAACGCTGGAGGAGACCTTTTACGGCGCGCTGCTCACCGACGCCACGCTGAACGGCCTGTTCAAGTCCGTCTATTCGGAAATGGCGGGCAACGCCTCCACCCTGAACCTGATGGGCGTCAGCCTGACCCCGGCCTCGCTGGCCCAGGCGCTTGCCGATTATCCGGCGGTCAGCAACAAGATCGCCTCTCTCTCCTCGCTGGAGGACGTGGTCTCCATGTGTGACAGCTTCACCTGGGGCGTCACCACCAAGGCGGGCTTCGCCTCCGCCGCGGCGGCCATGTTCTCCCCCTTCAACCAGCTGCTGAACGCCGTGCTGTGCGGCGGCACCGCCCGCATCAACCTGCTGATCTCCGTCAAGGGCGACGACGGCTACGGCAACACCGTGGTCCCGCTGCTGAAGGTGCTGAACTGCCCCTCCGTCATGAGCTCCGCCGATTTCGCGGCGGCCGCGGCGCAGGATGCCAACAGCATGGTGCGCAACGTGGTGAACATGCTGTTTTCCGCCGTGGACGCCCTGCTGGCGGCCCCCGGCACCGGCGTGTGCGCCACCCTGCCGGGCCTTGCCTGGTATATCCACAGCGGCAAGCTGTCGGAGGCGGTCAAATCCCTCACGGACCCGCTGGCCCTGCGCATCGGCGTCGTCACCATCCCGGGCGTCACCAAGCTGCTGGGCAGCATCGCCAATCTGGAGGGCATGGACCTTTCCGCCATGCTCGGCAGCGTGGATCTCAGCAAAATGACCGGCGGGGAGAACGCCTCCCTGCAGCTGCCGGAGATGGACCTGGCGGCGTTGGCCGCCTGCGGCGAGGAAAAGGACGGCGCGTTCACCCCCGACCGCCCCGCCGCGCTGCTGACGGTGACCGGCTGGCTGGTAAAAACCGTCAAGCTCAACGCGGACGCTCTGACAAAGGAAAACGAGGACGCGGGCAAGCTGCTGCAGCCCCTGCTGGAAAAGACCGACGACGAGCTGACGCGGGCCCTGTTGCTGCTGCTGGGCGAAAGCAAGGGCTCCTTTACCAACCCCTTTGAATGGACCTATAAAGAATATAAAAGCGACGAGATCCTCAGCACCCCCAACCTGACGCTGGACGACTACGCCACGGTGCTGGAAAAGATCGATCCCTTCCTGGACGAGGTGGCCGCGGAGCGGACCCCCGGCGCCACCATCGCCGACACGGTGCGCCCGCTGCTGTACTCCAACTCGCTGCTGGGCACCATCGCCTCCACCCTGTACGGCGCGCTGAACAAGGAAGAGATCCGCGCCGCGCTGCCCATCCTGGGGCTGGACGTAACGCCCGCCGGGGTGGCCAACGCCCTTTCCGCCTCCCATCCCGCCGCCGCGCAGACCATCCGGGGGCTGGCCTCCTGGGAGCAGCTGACCGCCAACGGCATTGATTTCGGCTTTGAAAACGGCGACCGGGACGGCTTCCGCCGGGCCTTCATCGACCTGCTGAAGCCCTTTACGCCCATCTTCCGCTACCTGTTCGCGGAGGGCTCCGTCACCATTCTGGGCGGCGTAACGCTGGAGGGCTCCGACGGCTACAACTCCGTCATCATCCCCGTAATGGAGGCGCTGGGCTGCCCGGCCGCCAGCATCAAGACCTACGCCCAGTACAAGGAGACGGCCGGCGACGACCCGCTGACGGATATCGTGGAGCCGATCCTGGCGCTGCTGGACCAGATCTGCGAAACCCCGGTCAAAACCGTCTGCGCCAAGCTGCCCAACATCGTCTATTTCCTGTACAACGACGGCCTGAAAAACTGCCTGTCCAACCTGCTGTACCCCGTCACCGCCAAGCTGGCGCAGGTGGGCCTTTCCGGCGTGCTGCCCGACGACCTGATGGATACCTCCGCGCTGAATCTGGACAGCGCCTTCGATCAACTGGTGCAATCCGCCGACCTCAAAATCAAGCTGGTCAAACCCAATTTCCGGCGGCTGGAATCCTTCGGCACGCAACAGACGCTGGTCAGCAAACGCACGGCGGACGGCGCCCAGACCGCCTATACCTATATCGAGGCCAACAGCCCCGCGGTGCTGCTGACGGCGCTGCGCTACCTGGTCAACACCCTGTCGCTGGAGGAGAACAAAGAGGTGCTTTCCTCCTTTATGGGCTCTCTGATGGAAAGCGGCGCCGACGAGGATGCCGACCCCGACAAGCCGGACATGATGGCCATGTACGCGGGCAGCATCACCGAAAAATTCGCGGATATGACCACGGACGAGATCATCGAGTGGCTGTATGACCTGCTGTTCCGCGAAACGCCCAAGGTGGAGCCGGAGGACGATTACATCCCCACCATCATCTACGAAAAAGAGAAAACGCATCACCCGGCGGCCGTTATCATCGTGATCGCGGTCGTGCTGGCGCTGGCGGCGATCGTGCTGCGGTACCTGGATAAGCGCAACAAGTTTGAAAAGCTGAAGGAAAAGCGCCGCGCAAAACGGGAGGCCAAAGAGCTGCGCCGCCGGGAGCAGTGGGAAAAGAAAAACGAAAAGCGCGCGGCGGCGGGCAAAAAGCCCCTGCCGCTGAAGGAAAAAAAGCCAAAACAAAAAAAGGAACCAAAGCAAAAGGCGGCAAAGCCGTCCAAAAAGGCAAAGGGAAAGGATAACCCGGCCGGGGAAGAGCAGCAGGAGCCGAAACAGCGTAAAAAGCAAAAGCTGACGCCGCAGGAGAAAAAGGCGGCCAAAGAAGCCGCGCTGGAGGAAAAGCTCCGCGCAAAGGCAATGCGCACCGCCAGACCGCCGAAAACGCGGCCCGCGGCGGAAGCGGCCGCCCCCACTGCGCAAGCCGCTGCCGCGACGGCAGCTCCCCCCGCGGCAGCACAAAGCGGTTCCGCCGCACAGCAGGCGCAGCAGACCGCCCCGCAGCGTCAACCCGCCGCGACGCAGGCACAGCCGACGGCGAGAGAGGGCAGCGACCGCTCCGCTGATTACGCCCAGGGCGCGCCCGTTTACCGGCACGCGCCGGAGGAGCGCTTCCACCGGTTTGAGGAATCCGCCGCCATGTCCAGAAAACGCGCCCAGCAGCTGAACAAGGCGCAGGCCAAGGCGGTAAAGGAAGCCAAAAAGAACCAGGCCAGGGACGAGCGCATCTACGCCCGGGCCATGAAAGAAGCCAAGAAACACCAACCCGAAGGAGGGCGAAAATAATGCTGATCTTAAAAGATATCGTCAAGGATTACGAAGCGGGCGATTCCACGGTGCGGGCGCTGAAGGGCGTCAGCATCAACTTCCGCGAAAGCGAGTTCGTCTCCATCCTCGGGCCCTCCGGCTGCGGCAAAACCACCATGCTGAACATCATCGGCGGGCTGGACCGCTATACCTCCGGCGACCTCATCATCAACGGCAAATCCACCAAGGAGTTCACCGACGAGGACTGGGATACCTACCGCAACCACTCCATCGGCTTTGTGTTCCAGAGCTATAACCTCATTCCCCACCAGACGGTGCTTTCCAACGTGGAGCTGGCCCTTACCCTGTCCGGCGTCTCCAAAAAGGAGCGCCGGGAGCGGGCGATCAAGGCGCTGGAGCAGGTGGGCCTGGGCGAGCAGATCAACAAAAAGCCCAGCCAGATGTCCGGCGGCCAGATGCAGCGGGTGGCCATCGCCCGGGCGCTGATCAACAACCCGGATATCATTCTGGCGGACGAACCCACCGGGGCGCTGGACAGCGAAACCAGCGTGCAGATCATGGAGATCCTGAAGAACATCTCCAAGGATAAGCTCATCATCATGGTCACCCACAACCCGCAGCTGGCGGAGGCCTATTCCACCCGCATCATCAGCTGCCTGGACGGGCAGATCACCGACGATACCGAACCCTTTTCCCCCACGGAAAAGGACTTTGAAACGGAAAAGGCCAAGATGGAAGCGGAAAAAAAGAAGGGCAAAAAGCCCTCCATGTCCACCTCCACGGCGTTTTCCCTCAGCCTGCGCAACCTGACCACCAAAAAGGGGCGCACCTTCCTCACCGCCTTTGCCGGCAGCATCGGCATCATCGGCATCGCGCTGGTGCTGGCCCTTTCCAACGGCATCGAGCGCTACATCGACAAGGTGCAGAACGACATGATGCTGGCCCTGCCCATGAGCGTGGAGCGGCAGGCCGTGGATATGAACAACGTGCTTTCCGCCCTGACGGACCTGGGCAAAAGCGTGCTGACCGTGGAGCACGACCTGGATAAGATCTACGTGAACAACACCTTTACGGAGATGATCAACACCTTTGTGGCGCAGGCGGCCAGCAACAACCTGAAAAGCTTCCGCAAATATATCGAGGACAACCGGGAGCAGTTCGACGACCTGTGCAACGACATCCAGTATAAGTATTCCACCCCCCTGAACATCTACCGCATGGACGCGGGCGAAAACGGCGACGAGATGATACAGGTGAACCCCAACACGGTGTACAGCACCATGATGGAATCCGCCGGCAGCCAGGACGCCAGCACCGCCGCCATGACCAGCTCCATGAGCAACCTGTTCAGCGCCTCCGCCACGGACACCTGGACGGAGCTGGTGGGCGACAACAAGCTGCTGGATCAGCAGTACGATATCCTAGCCGGCCGCCTGCCGGAGGATAAAAGCGAAGTGGTGCTGATCGTGGACAAGAACAACGAGGTCAACGAGCTGATCATGTACGCCCTCGGCCTGAAGGACCAGCAGCAGTTCATGACCGACATGGTGCAGGTCATCGCCCAGGGCAGCGAGCTGGAGACCACCGAGCTGGAATCCGTCACCTACGAAGACATCCTGAACATGGATTTCCGTCTGGTGCTCAACTACCAGTATTATGAAAAGGACGCCGCCACCGGCCTGTGGGCGGACCACCGCGACAACGCCCTGTTCGTCAAGCAGCTGGCCGAAAACGCCATGCAGATCAAAATCGTGGGCATCCTGCGGCCCGATCCCACCAACGTGCTTTCCACCGGCACCGGCACCATCGGCTACACCACCGACCTGATGGATTACGCGCTGGAGGCCACCGCCGCCAGCGACGTGGTGACCGAGCAGCTGGCCGACCCGACCACGGACGTGATCTCCGGCACGGAGTTCAACACCCTGACGGTGAACGACTTCGATCTGGCGGATATCGACCTCACCCAGATCGATTACACCAAGCTGAACCTGACGCCCTTTATGAGTATGCTGAAGGATATCGACCTGTCCCAGATCGACATTCTCCACTTCGATATCACCGACCTGATGGATTTCAGCGACATGAGCGCCCTGCAGAAGAAGATCATGGAGGGCTTCCTCAACGACGAGCAGGTGCTGGCCTTCAAGCAGGCGTACCTGGATACCATCAACGAGAACGGCACACTGGAAACCACCCTGGCCAGCATGGGCTATTCCACCGAGGATACCCCCACCTCCATCTATATCTACCCCAAGTCCTTTGAGGACAAGGACGAGATCAACGCCATGGTGGAGCAGTACAACCAGAAGATGGAGGAGCAGGGCTACATCGGCTACACCGTCACCGTAACGGACTACGTGGGTATGCTGATGGGCACCGTCACCAACGTGCTGAACATCGTCACCTGCGTGCTGGTGGCCTTTGTGGCCATCTCGCTGGTGGTCTCCTCCGTCATGATCGGCATCATCACCTACACCTCCGTGCTGGAGCGTACCAAGGAGATCGGCATCCTGCGCAGCATCGGCGCGTCCAAAAAGGATATCGCCAGCGTGTTCAACGCGGAAACCGTCACCATCGGCCTGGGGGCCGGCATCATCGGCATCATCGCCACGCTGATATTGGAGATCCCCATCAACATGGCCCTGCACTACTTCACCCAGACCGGCGCGGCGGCCCAGCTGCCCTGGATCGCGGGCGTGATCTTAGTGGGCATCAGCGTCTTTCTCACCTTCATCGCCGGTCTCGTCCCCTCCTCCATCGCGGCCAAGAAAGACCCCGTAGAAGCGCTGCGGACGGAGTGATATTAGGCAGCAGCCCTGTAGCACGGCGCATTGCGCCGTCTCCCGGGCATAAACAACATTCAACGTAACACGGCGCATTGCGCCGTCCTGCCTCCGCATTCCGCATTCCGCATTGAAAACGGCGCTGTGGCGCCGCGCTGCCTTTCATCTTTCATCTCTCATCTTTAAAATTCCCCCCGTCACGCGGCCGCCATTTTGGCCGTCTGACGGGGGATT
>CAMJYF010000073.1 GCA_946409885.1 uncultured Clostridia bacterium
CAATCAAGTGATTCAGAGCCAGTTTCTTGTTGCCTTCATGTCCTTCCATGATTCACACACCCTTTCTTTATGATCAGAACGCCGCTCTTCCACAGACCGGCCCTCTATTTTTTGTCTCCGTTGTTCCTCCGGCTGCCGATCTGGCGGAACAGCGCACGGTAATCCTCGTCGCTGAGTTGCGCCACCTCCGGCGCGGACAGCTTTTCCTTTTCCGCCAGCAGCGTCGCGACGCATTCCTCGCATTCCTTCACGGAACCCGCCAGCGACTCCCCCTTGGCCAGCAGATAGGAGAGGTACGACATCTCCTCGTTGCCGCCGGTCTCGTTGAACACCGAAAGATCAAGGCTTCTGCCCTCCCGGATCCTTTCCGAGATATCCCGGTAATACCGTTTGTTGAAATCGGTGACGAACACGTCCTCCGACAGCCTGTCCCGCAGCCTGCGGAGAAAATCGGGATGCCGGAGCAGCGTAGCGAGGATGATCTCCTCCGCTTCGCAGGCCAGCCGCAGCTGCCGCTTCTGCGGGTTGGGCGATTTCACCTCGCCGCCCTCGCGCACCATCTCCAGCGCGTTTTCAAACGCCCGGTTTTGCTCTTTCCGTCCCCGCGCGCGGCGGGCTTTTGTCACCTGCGCCTCCAGCGCGTGCTTTTCCACGCCGGTTTCGGCCGCGACCCTGGAGGTGTAGAGATCCCGTTCGATCTCGTTGTTCACCCCGGCCAGCACCTCCACCGCCTCGTTGCCGAAGTTGAGCTTTCCGTCTTCAGTAGAGGTATCGTACTTCTGCCGGATACGCTCCAGCGCGAACTCCGTATCATTCAGGGCGGACCGGATGATGGTGTCCATCCGCTCCCGTCCCTGTGTCTTGATGATCTCGTCCGGGTCCTTGCCGCCGTCCAGATGCATGACACGCAGCTTCATGGGGGCGTTTTCCAGCATCCGCAGCGCCCGGTTGGTGGCCTTGACGCCGGCCTCGTCCGAATCGAAGCACAGGATCAGCTCGGTACAGTAGCGGGACAGCAGCGCGATCTGCTCCTGCGTAAAGGCCGTGCCAAGGCCGGCCACCGCGTTGGTAAAGCCCGCCTGGTGCATGGCGATCACGTCCATGTACCCCTCGCAGAGGATCAGCTTGCCGCCGTTGTTGTTTTTGGCGAAGTTGAGGGCGTAGACGCCCCGGCTTTTTTTATACACCACCGTATCGGAGGAGTTCAGGTATTTCGGTTTGGAATCGTCCATCACCCGGCCGCCGAAGGCGACCACGTTGCCCCGCAGGTCGATGATGGGGAACATCAGCCGGTTGCGGAACCTGTCGATGGCGCCGCCCCTGGAGGTTTTGCGGGCCAGGTCGAAGGAGACCAGCTCCTCCTCCCGAAAGTCCTTGGACTTCAGGTACTTTACCAGGGCATCCCACCGGTCCGGTGCGAAGCCCAGGCCGAAGTGCTTCACCGTTTCATCTGTAAGCTGCCGTTTCCGCAGATAGTCCCGGGCGGCCTGCCCCTCTTCCGAAAGCAGTTTTGCGTAAAAGAACCGCGCCGCCTCCCGGTTGGCCTCGTAGCAGCGGCGGCGCAGGCGGTTGACCTCGTCGTCCACCGGGTCCAGCGGCATGTTCATGCCCACCCGCTCACAGAGGTAGCGCACCGCCTCCACGTAGTCCAGATGCTCGATGTTGCGCACGAAGGTGATGGCGTCGCCGCCCACGCCGCAGCCGAAGCAGTAAAAGGACTGGTTTTCGCGGTAGATGACAAAGCTGGGGGTCTTTTCCGTATGGAACGGACAGAGCGCCACCGGCGTGCGGGAGCCCCGGTGACGGATCTCCGTATACCGGCCGATGAGCTCCTCGATATCAACACGGGAGCGGAGTTCCGACAAAAAGTCGTCGCTGAATCGCATAAACACCGCTCCCTTCGTTCATCTACAATATATATACTGTAAAAAAATCAATAATCCTTTATTATTTTCAAAAAATCTCAAAAATCGACGCTGTCGAATTTTTCCGCTATTTTATCAGCGGATACTTTACCGAAGCTTAACTCGGTCAGCTGGCGGCGGAAGTTTTCCTCCCGCTCCGCCGGGAGACGGAAGGTCACCGACACCTGCGCGCCGAAGTCGGTATCCTCCACCGTGCCGCCGGATTCCGGCACCAGCGCGCTGAGCCTGCCGTAAAAGCCGTAGTCGCAGGTCACCCGCAGCACGGCGCACAGGCTCATGCGGATAATCTTTGCCGCCTGCACCGCCAGCGAGGCGGAGTGGGAATAAGCCCGCACCAGGCCGCCCGCCCCCAGCAGGATGCCGCCGAAGTACCGCGTGACCACCACGCAGCAATCCGTCAGCTGATTCTTTTTGATCACGTCCAGCACGGGCATGCCCGCGGTGCCCTGGGGCTCGCCGTCGTCGGAATAGCGGGAGTATTCCGGGCGGCGGACCGCGTAGGCGTAGACGTTGTGGGTGGCGTCGCGGTGGCGCGCGCGGATCTCGTTGATGAAATCCACGGCCTCCTCCGCCGTTTCCACCGGCATGGCGTAGCCGATGAAGCGGGAGCGGTTGACGATATATTCTTCGGCGCTGTCCCGCGCGAGGGTGAGATAATCATTCATGTTTTATCAGGGAATAGGGAGTAGAATTCCTTTGGGGAAACGACAAAAAACGGCACTTTTGCAAATGCCGTTTCTGTTTCGATCGCCGTGAATTACTTGGATTCGATATTGTAGCGTTTTTTGAATCTGTCAACACGTCCGCCGGTATCAACGAGCTTCTGCTTGCCGGTAAAGAAAGGATGGCAGTTGGAGCAAATATCCACACGAAGATTCTCTTTGGTGGAGGAAGTCTCGAACGTAGCGCCGCAGGCGCACTTTACCACGGTGGGCTTATAGTTGGGATGGATTCCCTGCTTCATTATCGTTTCACCTCACTTACATTATGATCCACAACATAAGTAAACAGTCGAAACGCCCCGTAAGACGTTCCCGCTTAAATAGTAAAGGTATTTTAGCACAACCGTTTGCAAAAAGCAAGCGTTTTTTTTCGTTTGCGCCGATTTTTTTGCTTTTTTTGCGGTTATTCCTCCAACGGCACAATATTGAGCTGAACCACACCGCAGATCTCCTCCGCGCCGGCAAAGAAGACGTTGTACAGCCCCGCGGGCAGCTCCTGGTGAACGTAAAAGCTGCACAGGAAACCGTGATTCTCCGCGTCGGGAACAACCTCGTCCGCGAAGATGGGGTAATCCAGCGCCTGGCTCATGGCCGCAAGATCGGCGGTTTTCAGCTTTGTATAGTCCGCGCCGGGGTCGTTCGGCAGAACGTATACCTGCAGGGGGCTTCCCGTCACGTCGCCGTAGACCTCGATCCATTCGCCGAGAAAAAACTCATCATACAGTCCTTCCGTCCGATAGCCGCCCGCCATCATCTCGTCGATGGATGGATAGGTGTGATGCCCGCTGCCGGAAGCAAAAAGCAGGCCGTTGACGCGGAGGCCGTCCTGTCCGGCGACCGTCTGCAGCACGCCGAGCCGGCTGCCGTCGAGGGAAAGCGCTGTCCCCTCCGGGAGGGTCTCATCGGAAGGAGCGGCTTCCCCGGCGGTCGTTTCCGCGAGGGCGGCCGTCGTATCCGCTTCGGCGGCACTGCCGCCGTCGTTGGCTGGCTTCCGTCCTCCGCAGGAGGCCAACGTCAGCGCCAGCAGCGCCGCAAGGGCAATTGCAATGATCTTTTTCATCTTCTGTTCATTCCTTTCCTATACGGCCCCGCCGTCGCGGAGCCGCTGCCGTCCCGTTCCGGAACGATGATTATTGTAGCATATCAAAAGGGAAATTGCAAGGAAAAAAACATCATACGGGGCGCGCGCGGTGCAAAACAAACCCGACGCCCCTTTTTTCAAAAAAACTATTGAACCCTCCGGCGCATTGTGCTACAATACTATTGCAAACAATACGACAGGAGGGCAATTGACATCATGGAAAGCATCAGAACATTTTTCGACGGGATCCTTGACGTGATCACTTCCTTTTTCGTAAAGATCCTGTATCTCTTCAACCGATAACCCTGCCGCGCCGCAAGGCGCTGTTCAGAGAGGTCCCCTCTTCCGCGTTCCGGCGAAGGAGGGGACTTTCCTTTTTGTTACGGTTTCATCAGCGCGGCGCCAGCGTTCCAGGCCTTGCCCGCCTTTTCGCCGGTCACATAATACCCGTTCTGGAACTGATCGAACTGCAGCGCGTTCAGTCTGGCGGGGTCCACCTTTCCGTTTTCGGACAGAACCGCTTCCTCCGCCTTTACGTTGACGATCTTTCCCACAACGCCGTCCACATAGTCGGTATGGAGGAATTCCAGCAGCTCGCACTCCATTACGACGGGGAATTCCTCGATAACAGGGGCGTTGACCTTATCGCTTTTGACGGCGTGATAACCGGTTCTTTCAAATTTGTCGGCCATCTTGTTGCCGGAAGCAATGCCGAAGAAATCAGCGGTGTCCATATGCGCCCTGTCCGCCAGGGCCACGGTAAAGGCGCGGCTCGCCTTGATATTCAGCCACGTTCTTTTTCCTTCGCCGATGAACAGGATGATCTTGTCCTCATCACAGATCTGCCCCCACGCCACGTTCATGACGTTGACCTTGCCGTTTTCATAGTAAGCCGCCACCATCAGCACCGGCATAGGATACACGGCCTGCACCAATCCCAAATCTTTTTTCATGTCGCACTCTCCTTTTTTTAGTGAGCATTAATAATGTTACAAGCCTGACGGCTCGCTGTATCATTATACTGATTCACGGAGCAATGTCAAGGGTGCTCCGCAAACAGGAAAACAGCCGTGAACCCTTACAGAAAAAGATTCGCGGCTGTTTGTGGCGGAGAAGAGGAGACTCGAACTCCTGCGCCGGTTACCCGACCTACGCCCTTAGCAGGGGCGCCTCGTCACCAACTTGAGTACTTCTCCAAATTGACAGCGTCGTTAAGACTATTCCATTTAATTGGCGGAGAGAGTGGGATTCGAACCCACGGTACCCGTAAGAGTACGACGGTTTTCAAGACCGTTCCGTTATGACCGCTTCGGTATCTCTCCTTAAGGCTATATCATATTATCATAAACGACCGGGGATGTCAAGCATAAAAAACATAAAAAATAAAAAAACCGCTCGGAAAGAGCGGTTGCGCGAGAGTGAAACAGCGTTACCGGATGCGGAAGATATCCAGAAAGACGCAGTAGATATTGTTGATGATATCCAGGAACCGGGCCAGGAACGCCTTAAAGCCGGTCAGCTTTTCCGCGGTGGTGGTATCCGGCAGAATGGACTCGTCATAGCTGCGGAACTGCAGGAAACGGGGATATTCCTCATAGGAATCAACGGTCGATTCCCCTTTGGGGTTGAACAGCAGCTTGTAGATCATTTCATCCAGCGCGTCGCTGTTGGTGGCGTGCTTGTAGTTTTTGATAAACCAGGTCTGCTCCGGGAAAAGGCAGGTGGAGGCGCAGACGGTTCTGTCCGGGGAGATATACTCCGGCGCGGCGCCGTTCAGCTGCTCGTCTGTCAGCGTTTTGCCGTAAAGGGCCACGGTAGCGCCGAAGGAGTTGTTTTCCGTGTCGATCACGCCGTCGGTGATATTCTGCCATTTGGAGGTCAGCGGGATGGAGGCGTAGCCGTAGCGGGAGATCACCGCCACGCGGGCCTTGTCGTTCAGCTCCTGCAGGGTCTGCGTTCTGGTGGGACGGAAGATGCGGCTGAAGTTATCGATCCGGGTGCGCAGACCGCTGTAGTCAACGGCGGGATCCGCCACGCCGAACATATAATTCTTCGCGTTTTCCAGCGCCTCGTCCGGCACCATGGCCCAGATGGAAAGCCAGCTGCTGAACATTGGGAACAGCACCTCGGAAATGGCCCGCTCCTTGATATGCTCGATGATATCGTTGGCGTATTTGGCGATGGCGTCCGCAATGCCGGCCTCCTTCAGCACATCCAGCACAGCGCCGACGATGGCGTCGTAATCCGACTGATCCAGCGCGAACTGCAGATAGTACACCAGCGCGTCGCCCTCCACCGTGATATCGCCGCTGAACATCTGCCCGGTGTAGGATTCACCGAAAATGGCGGTGGTGTTCAGACCCGCGGCATAAATCTTGTCCGTTCCGTAAATGGACATATAGGTAAGCGCGATCAATCCGCCGAGGCTGTGGCAGGAGACGGCCACCTTTTTGCAATTGGTTGCCTCCAGCACGTAGTTGATGAAATCGTTCAGCTGGGCGGCCACTTCCACCGGGTCGATCCGCCAGTCGTAACGGAAGGTAAGGGTGGAATTCTTATGGATATCCTTCTCGTCGGGATATTCCATATACGCGCCGGATTCGCCTGCGGGGGTGCCGTCCGGATTGCAGAAGGAGGGCGCCAGCAGGGCCTTGGCCTCCGGGATGATTGTATCCGCCAGCGCGTCGTAATCCTTGGTGACCAGGAATTTCAGCAGGGCGGGGATACAGTTTTTGACCGTATTCAGGATATCGTCCGTACTCCAGGGGAAGATCTCCTTGGAATTCTTGTCGTTTTTATCCTCGTAGATATCGCTGGCCATAAAGCCCGGGATCTCGATCAGGGGATAATTCTGTACCAACGTCCGCTGCCTGGCGTAGGCGGTAAGCCCGGCTAAAGGCGCCATCAGCAGCGCCGCGGCAACGATGACGGAAAGCAACTTAACGGAAAATCTGATTTTCATACCATCTGAACTTCCTTCCATTTTCATATAAGCCAATATTAGCACAAAAAAAAGGAAAAGTAAATAGCTATTTTTGTGATAATTATGATTACTTGCCATTTGACATTGCTTCCGCAAGTATGGTATGATAAGGATAATTATTTTTTTAATAAGGGAAGGTAAAAAAGGATGAGCGACTATCAGATAGAAACCAAGTGCGTGCAGAGCGGCTACCGCCCCGGCAACGGGGAACCCAGGCAGATCCCCATCTACCAGAGCACCACGTTCAAATACGATACCAGCGAGGACATGGGCAAGCTGTTCGACCTGGAGGCCTCCGGCTATTTCTACTCCCGCCTGCAGAACCCCACCTGCGACCTGGTGGCGGCCAAGATTGCCGATATGGAGGGCGGCACGGCGGCCATGCTGACCTCCTCCGGACAGGCGGCCAGCTTTTACGCCCTGTTCAACATCTGTGAGTGCGGCGGGCATATCGTTTCCTCCTCCACCATCTACGGCGGCACCTACAACCTGCTGGCCATTACGATGAAAAAGATGGGCGTCGACGTGACCTTTGTGGACCCGGAATGCGGCGAGGACGAGCTGAACGCGGCTTTCCGCGAAAACACCAAGGCCGTGTTCGGCGAAACCATCGCCAATCCCGCGCTGAAGGTGCTGGACATTGAAAAATTCGCCAGGGCGGCCCACGCCCACGGGGTGCCGCTGATCATCGACAACACCTTCCCCACGCCGGTCAACTGCCGTCCCATCGAGTGGGGCGCGGATATCGTGACCCACTCCACCACCAAATACATGGACGGGCACGGCGCGGCCGTGGGCGGCGCCATCGTGGACAGCGGCCGCTTCGACTGGATGGCCCACGCGGAAAAATTCC
>CAMJYF010000074.1 GCA_946409885.1 uncultured Clostridia bacterium
ATAATATAAAACCCGGCGCGGAAGCTCCATTTCGGAATCCCGTGCCGGATTGTTTTTCGGTTTTCGCACAAACTGCGGCCTGCTGCCTAATTATTCACCCCATGATGTGCGGGCGGGGTGTCGTCCGTGATGCGGGCGAATTCGTACCCGTTGGAAAGTCCGTATTCGATCATGCGGGGAAGGGCGTCCGCGGTGGTGTATTTGGCGTCGGTATCGTGCATCAGCACGATGTTGGTGCGGTCATGCTCGATCTCGTTGACAAAGTTTTCGTACAGCGTGTCGGCGGAGATGCCGTTGCCGCGGGCGTCGCCGCTGTCGACGTTCCAGTCGAAGAATTCCATTCCTTCCTCATGCACCTTATCCACCAGTGTGGTCATAATACCCTGGTTGTAGTCGGCGCTGACGGTGTTGGAGCTGCCGCCGGGGAAGCGAAGATACGTCGTTTTTACGCCGGTATCGTTGTAGATCTTGTTCTGCTGGGCGTGGATCTCGCCCATAAAGGCGTCCACGGAACGATAGATCCTGGCGTAGTCGTGGGACAGGGTGTGCATGGCGATGGTGTGGCCCTCGTCCACAATGCGTTTTACCTTTTTGGCGCCCTCCTCGCCGTAATCGCAGATGAAGAAGGTGGCCTTGACGCCGTAAATGGAAAGGGTATCCAGAATTTTATTGGTCACGTGTTCGCTGGGGCCGTCGTCAAAGGTCAGGCAGATGAAGGAGGTGCCGTCCGGCTGGGAATCCTCCGCGGAAAAGGCGTGCCTGACGTGCAGGATGCGCCGCTGCTCGGTCACGTTGCCGGTTTTGTCGGCAACGGAATAGGTGTAGGTGTAGTATTTCCCCACCGCGGCCGCGCCGTTCTCATCCTTGTCCGTCACGTCGGTCAGCGACCGGGAGACGCTTTCCGTCAGGTCGCCGTCCACCGCGTCCGTCGCCGAGTAGCCGGGCTCCTCAAAATCGGAGAGGTAGTCTACCTCAATGCGCTGTTCGCCCGCCAGGGTGAGCTGCGGCGCGGTGATGTCCTTCACGGTCACCGTGCGCACGGCCGTCTTTGGTTTGCCGTGGCCGTTCAGGGTGTAGGTGATCTCGTAATCCCCGGGCACGGCGGTGTTGACGGTCCCTTCCGAGGTGATCTCGTCAGAATAGTCGAAGACGATCCGTCTGGCGGAAGCGCCGGCGTCCACGTAGTCGGCGCCGATGCCCACCACCTGGGCGGCGTCCCCCACCGGGACCACCCGCAGGGGCGACGTAAAAATGATGATGGCGGCAAGAAGGGCGGCGATCACGCAAACCGCCGCTACGGACAGAACGTCCGGCAATATTTTTTTCATCTCTCTCTCCAAACACAGGAATACCGCCGGAGCCGCCGGACCGCCTGAAAGCGTATTTCACGGCCCGTCCGTCCCGTCGGTTTCCCTTTTTGATGCATCCTTACCGGGATGGCGCGCGCCCGCTTAAACCGGCTCCGCCGCCGCCTCCCGTTTTTTGCCCAGCGCCCTTTCCACCGCGGCCCGGGTGGTATCCGGCCGGTCGGTGATGATGCCGTCCACGCCGCAGGCCAGCAGGTAGCGGATGGTGGGCTCGTCGTTCACCGTCCACACGTTGACCTTGCGCCCCATTTTATGCTCCAGCCACACGCTGAGCTTTGTCACCGTGATGCTGGCGGGGTGGGCGTAATCCGCGCCGGTGCTTTTTAAGATGGTGTAGGGCTCCACAAACACCGCCCGGCAGACGGAAGGGTTTTGCGTGGGGTGCAGAAAGCCCGTTTTGCAGCGGGGCTCGATATCCTTTACCATCTTTAAGATGGCGGGGGAGAAGCTGGAAATGATCACCCGGTCCAGCACGCCGAAGCGGCGGATGGACTGAACGGTCTTGCTGACCAGCTCGAACATGCGTTTTTTGGGGCATTTCAGCTCGATGTTGATGATCTCCGCGTCGGTGGGGGCCACCAGCTCCAGAAACTCATCCAGCGTGGGCAGGGGCGTCCCCCGGAACTCCTCCGAAAAGTACGCGCCGAAGTCAAAACGCTTCAACTCCGCCAGCGTAAAGGAGGAGATCTCCCCCACGCCGTCGGAGGTTTTGTCGATGGTGTAGTTGTGGCAGATGACGGGGACGCCGTCCCTGGTGAGATGGACGTCCGTCTCAAAGCCGTCCGCGCCCTCCGCAATGGCCTGGCGGAAGGCGGGCAGCGTGTTCTGCGGCGCTTTCCGGTTGGCGCCGCGGTGCGCGATGATCTTTACGCTCATAGCTTCCTCAATCTCACAGTGCTCCTCATAGGGGCGTTACGGCGCGGCGGTGGTCTCCGGCGCGGCCGTGGTTTCGGCGGCGGGGGCGGCCGTGGTCTCCTCCGCCGGGGCGGCGGTGGTTTCCGGCGCGGGAGCCGCCGTGGTGGCCGGGGCGGCAACCGTTTCCACGGTCATTTTCTCCGCCGCGGCAATGGCGGCGGCCACGTCGATGGTCACGTTGCCGTTTTTCAGGCAGTCCGTATCCTCCGTGGCGGGCTGCTCCGCGAAGAAGATGTCCGGGCGGGCGATGATGGTGTTGACCACGTTGGCGCCCACGAAACGGGCGGTGGAATAGGCGTTGTGCTCCTTGCCCTCTTTGTCCTTATACGTCAAGGAGAAGAAGTGGTATTCCTTTTCCTCCCTGATCTGCTTGATGCAACCCACCCGGGTGACGGTGTAGCCCTTGTCTTTATAGACCTCCATAAAGCCCCTTACGTAGGCGGCGGCGGCCTCCTGGGCGGCGTTGTCGTAATCCTTCAGCTGCGCGACGGCCTCCTCCAGCTTGTCAAAATCCTTGATCTGTTCCTTCTCGCTGTCCTTCAGGCCGTTGTAGGTCTCCACCATTTCGTCGTACTGGTCCAGCAGGTCGGATACGTTGAAATCGTCTTTGCTGAAGGAGGTGCCGGCGGAATCCACCATGGCGGCCACGTAGTCGTTCAGCCCGGCCAGCTTGTCGTATTCCTCCGCCGC
Source organism: uncultured Clostridia bacterium (assembly GCA_946409885.1). Classification (GTDB taxonomy): domain Bacteria; phylum Bacillota; class Clostridia; order Oscillospirales; family Acutalibacteraceae; genus RUG806. The sequence goes on from CAMJYF010000074.1 coordinate 2,973, forward strand.
TTTTTCCAGCTTTTTGCGGTTGGAAACCTTTGCCTTCTCCTCGTCGGAAAGGGCGTCGTAGGCGGAGCGCGCTTCGCTGAGCGCTTCCGCGTCCGAAAGGTCAATACTGCCGTCCAGCCCCTTGATGAGCGTTTCCACCTGCTTTGTGTCGGCCGTTTTGCCGCAGGAGGCAAGCAGAACCGCGGAAAGAACGAGCATTGCCGAAGCGAGAATGACTTTTTTCATGGATAGATTCCTCCGTCTGGGTGGGTGTGACAAAAATCAACAATCATTTTATCACATTTTCCCTGTGTTTTCAAGAGAATCATACGGCAAAAATCTTAAAAAAAGATAAAAACCGCCCGACATTTTATCGGAAGGGTAAAATATCGATTACAAAATCTATAATCATTGACAAAAGTAATTAAATCCTGTAATATATAAAGGTAAAAACAGAAAGAAAAGCCGGAACGCGCCGGATACGGAAGTGATGATATGGACGTCAGAAACCTGAAAACCTTTATTAAAGTGGCGGAGCTGAGCAACTTTACCAAGGCGGCCAACGCATTGGGTTACTCCCAGTCCGCCGTCACCGTGCAGATGCAGCAGCTGGAGACGGAGCTGAACGTGCCCCTGTTTGACCGCATCGGCAAAAACATCCGCCTGACCCAGTACGGGCTGACGTTCATCGACTACGCCAGCCGGGTGATCGAAGCCATGGAGCGGGCGGAGAAATTCGCCACGGACACCAAGGAGCTGAGCGGCACCGTCCGTTTCGGCCTGGTGGATTCCATCCTCAACGCCTGCTTTATCCCCATTTTTACGGAGATCGGCCGGCGCTATCCCCACATCGATATCAGCGTCAGCGTGGGCTCCGCCCGGGAGCTGGAGGCCAAGATCCGCGCCAACGAGCTGGACCTGGTGTATCTGCTGGATTACAAGGTGCCGAAAAAGGAGTGGGTGCGGGTGCGCGAGGAGGTGGAGCCCATCATCTTCGTGGCCAGCCCCGGCAACGAGCTGGCCGACCGGGAGGAGGTCGCCTTTGAGGACATCATCAGGCAAAAGCTGATCCTGATGCCCCAGGGCGAGGGCTACCGCTATCTCTTTGACGACGAGATGGCCAAGCGGGACCTGTTCGGCGCCCCGGCCATTGAGGTGGCCAACACGGAGACCATCATCAAGCTGACCCAGGAGGGGAACTACGTCACCATGCTGCCCATTTTTGTGGCCCGCCGATACGTGCGCTCCGGCGAGCTGCGCCATATCCGGGTGACCGACTGCGAGGATATGTTCCAGTGGTCCCAGCTGGCCTACCTGAAAGGCAAGGCCATCACGCCGCTGCTGCAGGCGTTCATCGATACGGTGCTGGAGCTGCTGCCGCCCTACCAGACAGAGCCGAGCAGGCTGTGAGGAAACAGGCGGTAGTAAGCAGGCAGCAGGGGGAGTGTTGTTGCGCGGTGCGTTGCGCCTTCATTTCTGGCGAAAACATATGGGAAGGTAGTGTTCCCACCCCTTTATTTTGGATGATAAACGACAGGCGCGGCTTTTTCCATAAGCCCGCGCCTGATTCTGTTTCATTCTCTGTTCCCTACTCCCTGTAACCCTACCACAGCTTCCAACCATCCACGTCCAGGTACCGGCCGCCGTTGCGGCGGATGTAGTCCGTGGCGCCGGACAGGGCGGAGCGGCCTTCCAGATAGGTGCCGTGGCCTGCCGCCAGCAGGGCGCCGTCATAGCGCACCGCCACGGTGTGGGTGACGCAGGGGATCACCTCCGCCACGTCGGTCCACCGGGCCACGGCGGCGGCCACGTCCCGGTGCTCGTCGTAGGTGAAATGGCGGGTCTTCGGGAGATAGGATATGTCGCAGCTGATATACCGCACGTCCCCGTTGAAGCGTATGCCGTAGATCCCGTTGGCCGAAAAGCGCACCCGGACGATCCCCGTCCATCGGCTGACGGCGGCGGCCACCCGGTCGGTGAGCGCGTCGGCGTAAGAGTAGTCGACGTCGGTCCAGTTGGGAACGCGCACCGCCTTTACCGCGCCGTTGGCGCGTACCAGCAGCAGAAGGCTGCCGTTGGCGGCAATATCGGCCACGTCCGCGGCGCAGGTCACGGCGGCGGGGTAGGTGTTTTCCGTATCCGCGTAGGCGATCCGCAGCGCGCCGCCCCGGGTAAGGCCCACCAGCGCGCGGCCGGTCTCGGCCACTTTGACGATGTCGTTCCAGCCGGTGATATCGTAGCGGCGTTCCTCGGGGTATCCGTCCTCATAGGCGACGTGCAGGCCGCCGGAGGCGTCGATGGCGAAGATCTTCCGGAAGCCCTCGCTGACGCTTTCGATCTCCCTCCACCCGGCCGTTCCGTTCAGGGGGTGTTCGACCTCGCTGACGACTTTGACGGTTCCGTCGTTGAACAGCAGCAGCGCGTAAGCAGGCTGCCCGTCCTCCCCCAGGGGGCAGAGCAGGTCCTTTACGCCGGTGGCGGAGGTGATGGCGTTCAGGCATTTCTGGGGCAGCGTCACCCCGTAGGCGCCGACGTTGTGCAGGCGGACGCGGCCGAAGCGGTCCAGACCGTTCACGCCCGGCGATTGGGGCAGAAAGCGGCGGTAGGAGGCCACCGCGCTGGCGCCGCTGCGCTCGTCGTCGCCGTACCGGTCGGAGATGTACCAGGAGCTGCCGTCCCGCGCCAGGGCGGCGGTGACAAAGGAGGAACCCGTCACGATGGAACGGAAGTCGAAGACCCGTTCCGCCTCCGGCGAGCGGCCCGCCCGGGCGTACCAGATTGCCGCGCCGGGCAGATCGCCCTTGGCAAGGCATTCCTCCGCCCTGGCGGAGGCCGCCGCGCTGTAGCAGGCGGCGGAATCTCGGAACTGATAGATCTCCGAAAAGGCGGCCATCGCCCGGTCGTAGTCCTCCGCCAGCAGCAGGCGGCAGGCGGCGCGGTACTTGACGGAGGGCACCGCCACAAAGGCGGCCAGCAGCGCCGCGGCCGTTACGGCGGCCAGGATCGCCGCCAGCAGCAGCCCCTGCCGGACAGGCCATTTTATGCGCGCGGGGGAAAGCGCCGTTGCCACGGCCGCCGGCGCGGTATCCGTCTGCCTCATGCGCGATCTCCCTCCTTCTTTTTCTCATACAAAAAGTATAACAATCCCCTGATGGAAAGTCAACTGTCAATCGATTGTAATTTTAGCTTGAATTACAGTACCGTTCTGTGTTAAGATTATTTTAATCATAAGATGGTATCTTTTCTATATTCTTCTTGCGGAGGATGGCGCATGAAACTGAAGGAGCTTTACGAAAAGCTGTACGACAAGGTGTTTTCCGTCGGATTTTTCAGAATGTTTCTGAAAATCCCCGGGGTGGAGCCTCTGCTGCGGTACGAGACGGTGTCTTACCTGTTCTTCGGCGTGATGACCACCGTGGTGAATTTTATCGCCACCGGCGTCTGTGTGCGCCTGCTGGGGGAGGGGTATTCCGAAAGGATCCTGTGCCGCCCCTTCGGGTTTGCTTTCCGCTGGACCTACGCGGTGCAGGCCATCGCCTGGATCTGCTCCGTCCTGTTCGCGTTTGTCACCAACAAGTGTTTTGTGTTTGAAAGCCGTTCGTGGAAAATGCCCCGTGTGCTGCGCGAGCTGGTCTCCTTCGTTGGTTCCCGCCTGCTGTCCTTCCTGCTGTTTGAGGAGCTGCTGTTCGGATTGATCGAAAAGCTGCTGGAGAAGCCTCTGTCCTCCAATGCCGCGTTCTGGGCGGCGAAGATCTCCGCCGGCATTCTTGTCATCGTGTTCAACTACGTGGCCAGCAAGCTGGTGATCTTTAAGAAGAAGGAAGAAACGCCATGATCTCGGTGGCTGTCTGCGACGATGAAAAAGCGGTGCGCGAATACATCCGGGAGGCCGTGCTGAACAGCCTGGCGGAGATGGACCTGGACGGCCGGGTGACGGAGTTTGACGACGGCGAGCCCCTGTGCGCCGCCTATGAAAACGGCACGGCGGATTTTGACCTGCTGCTGCTGGATATCACCATGAAGCGGCGGGACGGGCTTTCCGCCGCCAAGCGCATCCGGGAGTTTGACCGGGACGTGATGATCGTGTTCATCACCGCCTCCGCCGAGCACGTTTTTTCGGGGTATGAGGTGCGGGCCTTCCGCTACCTGCTGAAGCCCGAGCTGGCCCACGGCTTCGCCGGGGTGTTCCGGGAGTGCGTGGCGGAGCTGACGAAATCCAACGAGGTGCGCTACACCTTCCGCACGGTGTCGGAGCAGATCTCGCTGCCCATCCGGGATATTCTGTATTTTGAAAGCGACAAGCGGAAGGTGACCGTGCGCTGCGTTTCCGGCAAGACCTTTTCCTTTTACGCCAAGCTGGACGCGGTGCAGGCGGAGCTGAAGAACCGGGATTTCGTCCGCTGCCACCAGAGCTATCTGGTCAACGCCAAAAAGATCCTGTCCGTGCGTTCTGCCGAGCTGGAGCTGGACGGCGGCGCGGTGCTGCCGGTGAGCAAGCACCGGGCCAAGGAGACGAACGAGGCGTTCCTGTGGGCGATGAGGTGAAATGTGAGTACTGAAATGCTGTACACCACCGCCAAGGCGTTTGCCGCCGTGTTTGAGATCATG
>CAMJYF010000075.1 GCA_946409885.1 uncultured Clostridia bacterium
GTATTGTGGGAAAAACGGTTGCGGGCGGTCAGTGCCCGCCCCTACAAAGCGCTCGACAAATCCTGAATTGTGCCCCAATTGTGACAAATATGTTAATCTTTTTTTTAGATCGTTATTTTTGCTTGCATTGCTTGCCTCAGCGTGTTATCATTACTATGCAAGATAATTTATGTTGTCTTATTATCCCGAAAAGAGGTGCAAAGATGCTGAAAGTAAACGATGGAACCGGCAACGGCAGCGGTCGTTACGAAGAGATCACCGGTTGGGAAGATATCATCGCCGGCGCCGGCGGTAAAAAAGAAAGCGCCGAGGATATCGGCAATTTCCTGATCGGCTGGTCCGAATGGTTGGCGGAGATCATCAACATGGTGAAGGATTTCTTTGAGAAGATCAAATACGCCATCGATCACAAGGGTCAGTAATAAAACCTGACAGAACCACGGGAAAGGGGGGAAAACGAATGTCAACTGTTGATTACATCAATGAGTTTGTAAAATATTTTACCATGCTCATCAACGCGCTGAAGGAATTCTTTGCGATGATTTCCGGCAATAAGGAAGAAAACAAAGAGGAAAGCTGACCTCAGTTTGCCGCCGGGCGTTTTGGCGGCCCGGGCAAAGAGAAGTAGCCGGGGAACGGCTAAAAAAACCGATGGGCTGCCATCGGTTTTTCCTTTTTTGCGGAAGCAGACCGGCGTCTCCCCGTTATTTTTCCGGAAATCACAGATAATCTTTGTGGAAATACACCAAATTTGTGAACAATTCAATAATTTATTTATTTTCATATTGCATTGCTTTTTGTTTTGTGGTAATATAACCATGCTGCATTTGTATGCAATTCTTAACAGTGAGGTGAAAAACATGAAAAAGGCTAACGGCATTCTGGTGACCAAGGGCAAGGATGATTACAGCTATATCGATAAGTTCATCGATTTCCTTTGGAGAATCGTCAAGATCATCATCGTGCTGTTCGACAGAATCAGCGGCAAGGCGACGGATACCGACGCGGCAATGTCTGAGCTGGACGAAGCGAACGTCTGATTGATTTTATTTCGCGCAAACCACAGTTTTTAAACAGATCTGTATTAAAAGAAACGCGTTCGTCAAACGAACGCGTTTCTTTTTGCTATGGTATTGCGTAACGCCTGTCTTACTTGACGGCGTTCTTAAGAGCCTGGCCTGCTTTGAAGGCGGGAACCTTGGCGGCTTCAACCTTCAGGGCTTCGCCGGTTCTCGGATTGCGGCCTTCTCTGGCGGGTCTTTCGCGCACTTCAAAGGTGCCGAAACCGATCAGCTGAACCTTATCGCCCTTGGCAAGCGCCTCGGCAACAGAATCAAACACAGCCTTCACGGCCGCTTCAGCGTCTTTGCCGGAAAAACCGGTCTTTTCTTTCACAGCGCTGACAAGTTCTGCTTTGTTCATGTTTTTTCCTCCTGATTTTTATTCAAAAGCTTTCCAGCCATTGTGCCTGTTTCTTCGTAGCACGGATGTCTCGCCTGCCGTTCTCACCTGCCGGTTCGGTCGTTGCTTCTTCCTTCGGAAGAGGTGTCCACTGGACGCCCGCATTCTCGCCTGCCGGCTCGGTCGGTGCTTCTGCTTCGCAGAGGTGTCCACTGGACACCCGCACCCTCAGCTCCGTTTTTTTTGTAAGACGCTGCTGAGGCAGCGTGCTACGGGTGTTGCTTGACCTCATTCCACAGCGCGTCCAGCGCGTCGATGCCGGCGGTCTTCATGTCGATGCCGCGCTCGTTCGCCAGCTGTTCCACCTTCGCGAAGCGGCGGTAGAACTTGTCCGTGGCCCCGGTCAGGGCCTCTTCCGCGTCCGCGTCGGCAAACCTTGCCACGTTGACCACCGAAAACAGCAGGTCGCCCAGCTCGTCGGTCACGGCGGCAGAATCTCCCTGCGCCATGGCCTCCCTCAGTTCGTCGGCCTCCTCGTGGACCTTTGCCAGCGCCCCTTCGGACTGCTCCCAGTCGAAGCCGACCTTGGCGGCTTTTTTCTGGATTTTCTGGGCCCGCATCAGGGCGGGCAGCTCACGGGGCACGCTGGCCATGGATTCGGCGGCGCTTTTCTGATGTTTGGTGGCCATCTTGATGGCGTCCCAGTTGGTCAGCACCTGCTCGGTGGTATCCGCCTGCACGTCCCCGAACACGTGGGGATGACGGACGATCAGCTTCTTGCAAATCTCGTCGCACACGTCGTCGAAGGTAAAGGAGCCGGTCTCCCGTTCCATCTCACAGTGCAGGGCGATCTGCAGCAGCACGTCGCCCAGCTCCTCCCGCAGCATGGCGGGTTCCTTTTTGTTGATGGCCTCGATGACCTCGTAGGTCTCCTCAATGAAATTCTTTTTGATGCTCTCGTGGGTCTGTTCCCGGTCCCACGGGCAGCCGCCCGGCGCGCGCAGGATTTTGACGATATCCATCAGGTCGCCGCAGTCGTAGCGGTCCTTAAAATCTCGGTTATTTTTCATAACGATTATTTTACCCTATTATTCCGCGTTTTTCAAGTACTTTTGCGATTTTTTCTCCCATGGGAAGGGATAAAATGTCCTGTTTCCGGATAGAATGGGTAAAAAACAGGGCAAACAGGTACATGGCCACCGCCGCCAGCACCGCAATCACGGTCACCACGTTGCGGGCGCAGAAGAAGGAGGGGGCCAGCGTGGGGCTGTGGATGAACAGCTTGGACACCCTGCTGATGAGGAACGCCGTCAGGCCGGAGGCCAGCGAGCACAGCAGCGGATTGAAGAACAGCACCCGGAAGTTGAATTTTACCTTCGTGCCCCGGCGCAGCACGATCATGCCGTAGGCGTCGATGACGATATTGCACAGCAGCGAGCCGACCACGGCCCCGCGGATATTGATGGAAGGGATGCTGACCAGCAGGAAGTTGGCCACGATCTTCAGCGTGGCGCCGATGGCCATGGCCTTGATGGGCACATCCATGCGGTCGATGGCCTGCAGCATGTTGGTGATGGGCTGGTTGAGGGCCAGAAAGATGACGGAAACGCCGTACATCATCAGGATGGGCGCGATGTAGGGGATGGCGGGGGCGTTGGCCTCCGACGTGCCGTACAGCAGGTAGAGGATATCCTCCGCCAGCGCCACCATGCCGATGCCCGCGGGCATGGCGATGAGGGTGGTGACCCGGATGACCGAGTTCACCGACCGGCGCACGGTCTTTTTATCCCGCCTCACCCAGGCCTCGCTGAGCACCGGGATGGCGGAAAGCCCCAGCGTGATGGTAAAGGTGGGAATGATGTTCTTGATCTCTAGCACCGTGTCGTACGCGCCGAAGAGGTAGGCCTTGAAGGTTTCCGTCAGCTGGGCGGTAAAGCCCCGGGCGGAGACGATATCCGGATACATGGCGGCCACGGCGTTGTAATCCGCGTCCAGCACGTATTGCAGGCGGTTCTGAATGGTCCAGTTGTCGATCAGCGTGGTAACGTTGGAGACGATGGCGCTGATGGCGATGGGAATGGCGATGGCGATGAATTCGCGGGTCAGGGCGCTGTTGCTGGCCTGGTGCGGCGCGCGCTGCAGCAGGGAGCCGGGCAGGCCGGTGCCCACCAGAAAGTGGCGGAACATCAGGTACAGCAGCCCCATCAGGGAGCCGATGGTAACGCCCATAATGGCGGCGGCCGCCGCGTAGCTCTGGCCCGCGTCGGTGACCATGTCCCGCAAAATGGGGATCTTATCCGCAAAGGAGGCGCCGCCCGCCATCACGGAGTTGATCAGCAGCCAGCCGAACACCAGCTTGCCGCCCGCCTCCAGCACCTGTGAGATGGCCGAGGGGGTCATGTCCCGCAGGCCCTGATAGTAGCCCCGGTAGCCGGACATGACGCAGCAGAAGAACATGGAGGGGGCGATGGCCAGAATGGAGGGGATGGAATCGAAGGAGGAGATGGATTTGGTGTAGGGGTACGCCAGCAGCAAAATCAGCACTGTGCCCGCCGCGCCGGCAATGGTGAAAATGCGCATGGAAATGCCGAACAGCGCCTTCACGTCCCGGTATTTGCCCGCGGCCGCCTTGGCCGCCACCATTTTGGAAACGGCGGTGGGAAAACCGGCCAGCGCGATGGAATAGATGGGCGTATAGATGTTATACGCCGTGGCGTAGTAGCCCTTGCCGTCATAGCCGATTTTCAGCGTTACGTACAGCTTGAAGAACACGCCGATGAGCTTCACCGCGATGATCGCGGCGGAGAGGATCAGCGCGCCGTCCAGCAGCGACTGTTTCTTTCTTCCTGCCATGTCTTTCTCCTTGGATTGATTTCTCTTTTTATCTTTATGCGTTCCGGAACCGGTATATCACCCGCGCCGGCCGCCGTGCCGCCGAAAGGACGCGCAAAAGGGGGATTTGTCGAGACAACCCCGTAGCACGCAGCCTCAGCTGCGTCCCAGGAGCAATAGGTTACTTTTGAGACAACGCTGGTCGTTTTTCTGCAAATAGAGCTGTAAATTAACGTTCAAATAGATTGTTTTTGCCGGAAGACGGAGCTGAGGCTCCGTGCTACAAGACATCGACAATCCCCAATTTGCAAAGCTCATTTTCCATAAAACGCCCGTATCTCCTGCTTCCTTGCGTTCTGCTCCTCAAACCGGCCGATATACTCATAGGGGTATTTGAAGTTGTACACCCGGCGGATCTGCCCGTCGCGGGGGTCCACCAGCCGTGTCACCGCGCCGCCGCCCACGGCCAGCACGGAATGGATCTCCTCCATCATGAACACGTTGTAAAGGCAGTCCTTCCCCGGTTTCGTCCAGCCCACGTTTTCCAGGTTCCCCGCCGATTTGCTCTGCCGGTACAGGTAGTAGGGGGAATACCCGGCGGCGGGCAGGGCGGCCGCGGCGCGGGCCAGCATTGCCGAAGTCGAAAGTCGCAGGTCGTGAGTCGTCAGAGCGTCTCCGTAGGGGGCGGCGTCCCCACACCCCGCCTGCGTATCATCTTCTGCTGACAGCCCGGAGGACCGTTTCAGCGCCAGGGTGTGAACGGTGATGTTTTCGGGGCCCAGGCCGATGGTTCTGTCCAGGCTGGCGGCAAAGCCCTCCGGCGTGTCGCCGGGCAGCCCCGCGATCAGGTCCATGTTGATATTGTCAAAGCCCATCTCACGGGCCAGGGCAAACTTCGTCAGAATGTCCGCCGCCGTGTGCCTTCGGCCGATGCGCTCCAGCACCGGGTCGGAAAAGGTCTGGGGGTTGATGCTCACGCGGGTCACCCCCGCGTTTTTCAGCACGGCCAGCTTCTCCCGGTCAATGGTGTCGGGGCGGCCCGCCTCCACGGTGAACTCCCGGATGGTTTGCAGGTCGAAGGCCCCGTTCAGCGCGTCCGTCACGGCTTTCAGGTCGTCGGCGCCAAGCGAGGTGGGGGTGCCCCCGCCGATGTACACGGTCTCCGGCCGCAGGCCAAGCTCCCGGGTGATGGCGGCCACGTCCCCGATCTCCCGGCACAGCAGCCGCACATAGTCGGGGATCAGCTTTTTGGCCTGGGCGATGGAATGGGCCACAAAGGAGCAGTAGGCGCAGCGGGTGGGGCAGAAGGGGATGGAGACGTACAGCGAAAAGGAGTTGTCCGCGGACAGGGCCGCCACCGCGTTTTCCGCCTTTGCTACCCGGCAGGCCAGCGCGGCCTTTTCCTTTGATACCATCAGCGGCCCCGTAAAGCGCCGCAGGGCCTCCTCCTCGCCGTATTGGGTCAGGTACCGCCGCATCAGCTTGGCGGGCCGCACGCCGGTCAGCACGCCCCAGGGGGGCTTTATGCCGGTGGCCCGGGAAAGGACCTGTACCATCCGCTGCGCCAGCAGGATCTCGCAGGCGGAATCCCAGGCGGCGGGGTCTGTCTCCTCCGGCCGGGCCGCGTAGACGGCGTCCGAACGGTATTGGCCGTCGATGTACGCCTCACACCGGAAATACAGGTTCCTTCCGGCGGGGGCGATCTGTGTGCGCACCCGCCGGGGGTCGTTCTCCGGCAGGGGAGAGCCATCCGCGAAAACGATCTTTTCCGTGGGGAAAAAGACGCGGCAGATTTTTTCGCACTCATACCGGTAGGAGTGCCCGTCAAAAGAAAGGATCATTTCATTCTCATATAGCGGTTGTTCCGCTTTTCGTAGGCCAGCGTGGTGGTTTCGCCGTGGCCGGGGAAGATCTCATACTCTCCCTCCAGCCGCGCGATGCGGGACAGGGACGACAGCAGCGTCAGGGTGCTGCCCCCCGGCAGGTCCGTGCGCCCCATGGACTGGCGGAACAGGGTATCGCCGCAGAACAGCAGCCCCTCCGTCAGGTAGCACACGCTGCCCGGCGTGTGGCCCGGGGTGTGCATCACGGTAAAGCGGCGGCGGCCCAAAAACAGGTCGTCCCCCTCCTCCACCGTCAGGTCGGGGGCAACGGTCTCCAGCCCGGCGAATCGCACGTAGCTGTTCAGGCTCTTTTTTGGGTCCGTCAGACAGGCGGCGTCCTCCGTGTGGATGACGATCTGCCCGCCGCAGGCCTCCTTCAGCCGCTTCACCCCGCTGATATGGTCAAAGTGACCGTGGGTCAGCAGGATATATTTCAGCGAGGTCACGCCCGCTTTTTTCAGCAGCGCTTCATAGTCCGCGTTGAACAGGGCGCAGTCCACCGCCGCGCTCTCGCCGCTCTCCTCATCGGTGATGAGGTAACAGTTGGTATTCAGTTCGCCGATGGGGGAGTGGGTGATCCTCATAAAAACCTCGCTTCTGGAGTATACAATTTAGCAATTAGCAATTATTTCCTCGTCCATGTGTCCGAATCGAACAAAATTGTCACCGGCCCTTCGTTCAGCAGGCGCACCTTCATGTCCGCGCCGAACACGCCGTGGGCCACGCGCTTCACGCCCTCCGCCTCCAGGCGGCGCATAAAGTATTCGTACAGCCGCCGGGCCTCCTCCGGCGGGGCCGAGGGGGTAAAGGAGGGCCGGTTGCCCTTTTTCACGTCCGCGCACAGGGTGAACTGGGAAACACACAAAATCTCCCCCTCCACGTCCAGCACGGAAAGGTTCATCTTGTCGTTTTCGTCGGTAAAGATCCGCAACTTCGCCGTTTTGGCGGCCATGATATCCGCGTCCGCCTCGGTATCGCCGTCCATCACGCCCAGCAGGACCAGAAAGCCCCTGCCCACGGCGCCGACGGTTTCCCCGTCCACGGTGACGGAGGCCTCGCTGACGCGCTGGATGACCGCTTTCATTGCTCGTCTTTATAATGATAGGGATTGTCGACGTTCTGATAATCGGTGTAGCCGCCGTCTGTCGCCGCGGGCCCCTCGGGGATCACGATGGCGCAGATGATATAGAACAGCACGCCCGCGCCGCCGGCCAGGCTGAACAGCACCAGCGCCAGGCGGAGGATGGTGGAATCGATGCCGAAATACTGGGCAAAGCCGCCGCAGACGCCGGCCAGTTTTTTATCCGTAGGGGATCTGTACAATTTTTTTTCCATGGTTGATTTCTCCTTTATCAGTGAATCTTGTTTAATCGTTTTGAACGGCGGAAGCGATCCGCTCCACCGCGGCGGGGATCTCCTCCACCCGGTCCACGCTTTCCTCGG
>CAMJYF010000076.1 GCA_946409885.1 uncultured Clostridia bacterium
CCGTGGACGGCTTCCAGATGCTCCGCGTGCATGATGAGGCCCGCGAACTCGTATTTGTACAGCTCCAGCCCGAACAGCACGCCCAGACCCACGTCGTCGATGCCGCCTTCCATGGCCCGGTCCATGGCCTCCGTGTGGTAGTCGTAATCGTGCTTGGGGCCGGTGGGATGCAGCTTTAAGTAGCTCTCCTTGTGGTAGGTCTCCTGAAAGAGGATGTAGGTGCCGATGCCCGCCTCTTTCAGCTTGCGGTAGTTCTCCACGGTGGTGGCGGCGATGTTCACGTTCACCCGGCGGATGTCGCCGTTCTTGTGGTGGACGCTGTAAATGGTCTTGATGCAGTCCAGAATGTACTCGATGGGGTTGTTCACCGGGTCCTCGCCGGCTTCGATGGCCAACCGCTTGTGGCCCATATCCTGCAGGGCGATGACCTCCGCCTTCACTTCCTCCTGGGTCAGCTTCTTCCGGGCGATGTGCTTGTTCTTCAGGTGATAGGGGCAGTAGAGGCAGCCGTTGACGCAGTAGTTGGACAGGTACAGCGGCGCGAAGATGACGATGCGGTTGCCGTAAAAGGCCAGCTTGATCTCCTCCGCGATCTCATAGATGCGCGCGGTCACCTCCGGCAGGTCGCAGGCCAGCAGCACGCTGGCCTCCCGGTGGGTCAGCCCCCGGCAGCGGCAGCCGTTGCCCTGCTTCACCGGGCGGGCCTTTTCCAGAATTTCGTTGATGAGGGGCAGGTCGTGCTTGTGCTCCTCCGCGTAAGCCAGCGTTTCTCTGATCTCTTCGTCGTTGATAAATTCCTCCGCTTTCAAGGAAGCGGGATTGTAGATTGCCATTTTAGTGTGTCCTTTCCGATTTCTGTTATCTGTTGAGTCGTGAGTCGTGAGTCGTGAGTCGTAAGTGGCCCTCCGGGCGGTACTTTGGATTATGGGGTGGAGGGGAACTGAAATGATGTGATGATCTTTGTCAGCATTCTTCTGATTTCATCACAAACAGCCAGAACAGGTTCTGTCTGTTGGCTTGTCAGGTACTTTAAGCGCACGCAAATCAATAATTGCGTTTCAAGTTCCGATACAGATCCTTTGGCGATTGACAAAAACTGTTTGTATTCTTTTTCCGTTTGACGTCCATGCCCTTCGGCGATGTTGGAGGGAATGGACACAACTGCTCTGTGCATCTGATCCGTTAAAGAAAATCTTTCATCGGAAGGGAGCAGTTTGGTAAGTGTGTATACCGATTCCACTAAATCCATCGATTTTTGCCATACGATCAATTCTTTGTAATGCTTCCAGCCCATTATTATTCCTCTTTTGTTCAGTAGTGTCTATGTCGTTCTGACATCTTTGCCCATGGTTCTTACGACTTACGACTTGCGACTTGCGACTGGAGCTGCGTCCCCTCGGCTCACCACGATCTCATACCCAACGGCCCGCATCCTCGCGTTCAGGCAGTCTTTGCACTGGGCGGATTCCTCCCCGGTGCAGATCTTGTTGTCGTAGAGGGCGTATTTCTTCCGCACGTCGGCGGGGGAGAGGTTGGGCATCACCACGTTGGCCCCGGCCTGAATGCCCAGCTCCCGTCCCCGGGGATGGATCGTGCCCAGCGCCGTGGTGGCGGGCAGCAGGATGTTGGGCTTTATCAGCCGGATGATCGATAACAGGCGGCAGGTCATTTCCACGTTTCCGGCGGGAAGGTTGGCAAAGACCGTGTCCTTATGGGGAATGAACGGCCCGATGCCGCACATCTCCGGCTGAAATTCCTGAATGAAATATAAGTCGTTAGCCAGATGTTCCGCCGTCTGCCCCGGCGACCCCACCATGAATCCCGCGCCAACCGCGTAGCCGATGGCCCGCAGGTCCCGCAGGCAGTTCATGCGGCGGTCAAAGGACATCTCCGGCGGGTGCAGCGTTTGATAGTGGGCCTTCGTGGCCGTCTCATGGCGCAGCAGGTAGCGGTCGGCCCCGGCGTCGAACAGGCGCTGAAAGCTCTCCTTGCCCCGTTCCCCCAGCGACAGCGTCACGGCGCAATCCGGGTGGCGGCGTTTGAGCTCCCGTAGCAGCGGGACCAGCCGTTCGTCGGTGAAATACCCGTCCTCGCCGCCCTGCAAAACGAAGGTGCGAAAGCCCAGCGTATATCCTTCGTCGGCGCAGGCCAGGATCTGCTCCTCTGTCAGCCGGTAGCGGTCGGCGTTCCGGTTGCTCCGCCGGATGCCGCAGTACAGGCAGTCGTTTTTGCAGTAAGAGGAGATCTCGATCAGCCCCCGCACGAAGACGGCGTTTCCGTAGACTGCCTTGCGCCTGGCCACGGCCTTTTCCCGCAGCAGCGCGTCGCTTTCTTTATCTGAGCCCTCCAGCAGCCGCCGGAATTTCTCCGCCGTCAGCCGTTCGCCCCCGTCCAGCCGTTCGATCAGCCGTTTCGCCTCCGGGGTCATACGCTGGCCACGGCGGTCTTTACGCTCACGCCGGGCAGGTTGCCCAGCTTTCCCGCCAGGGTGGAGATGGTATCCCGGGGCGCGTCCAGCGCGATGCTGATGATATTGATGCCCCTCGCCTTATAGGGGATGCCCATGCGGCCGATGATATATTCCCCATAGCCGTGCAGCAGGGCGTTCAGCTCGTCCACAGCCTTGCCGCTTTCCACAATGATGCTGATGACTGCCACTTTGTTTTCGTTTTCCATTTGTTGTTCCTTTCTGATGCCTGATTGCTGATGCCGCTTTCTCTTTCGATGGATTTATAGGTTCTGCGCGCTTTTGCGGCACGATTCCGCAAAAAAAACGCCGCGCCCGGGCAGACACAGCGTTTCTATCGTATCCTGATTGCCGTGCCTTTCAATCAGCTTGCGCTTTATGTCAGGCTCTTTCGTTACAGTATACCCCTTTTTTCCGTAAATAGCAATACCCAAACGGCAAAAAAAACGGAAACGCGGCGGCATTTCCTGAAAGAATCACCAAAAGGAGCCCTTCCGGATTGTGGGAAACGGAGAAAAAGGCGCCGGGTGATTGCTTTTCTTCTTTCAAAATATTATAATAACTCTGTATAATGATAGGCAGGAGGACTGTTTATGAACCGATCGATCCGCAAGGCGCTTGCCGTGCTGCTGGCCGTCTTTATGATGGCCTGTTACCTTCCGCTGACGCGGGTGCTGCCCCGGGCGAACGCCGCCGACGTATGGGACGGCACCTGGGACGGCAGCGGCTTTTCCAACAACCACATCACGTCCGCCAAGGGCCTGGCCCAGTTCATCAACAACGCGGGCACCGGCACGTCCTATTCCGGCCAGACGGTCTATCTGGACGTGGATATCGACCTGAACAGCATCGATTTCGGCAACATCTCCGGCGGCAAGAACGTCTATTATTCCCGGGACAATTATTTCCAGGGGACCTTTGACGGGCAGGGCCACACGATCGCCAACTTCCAGATGCACAACAGCGATCACCGCATCGGCCTCTTCCGCTCCGCCCGGAACGCCACCTTCAAAAACGTCACGTTCACCAACGTGTTTATTGACGACAACGACAACGGCAACAAGAAAAACGGTTTTGCCGCGGTGGTCGGCTACGGCGAGGGCAACCTGACCTTTGAAAACGTACACGTCGCCAGCGGCACCGTCTACGGCTACAACTACGTGGGCGGCCTTGTGGGCGAGTACGGCGCCAACGACACGATCCGCTTCACCAACTGCTCCAACGGCGCGACGATCCACGCGGACAACGACCGCGCGGCCGGCATGGTGGGCCACTCTAAGGGCAGCGTGGTTGCCAGCGGCTGCTCCAATACCGGCGAGATCTACGCGGGCTATTCCGACGCGGGCGGCATCGCGGGCTGGATCGAGGACGACGAGTCCTCCTTCGTCAACTGCTCCAACACCGGCAAGGTCAGCACGGACGCCTGCGCCGGCGGCATCGTCGGCTATTACGGCAGCAAGAGCCAGGATAAGAAGATGACCCTTACCGGCTGCTCCAACACCGGGTATATCGAATCCCGCGCCAAGGTGGCCGGCGGCATCGCCGGTATGTTGGATACCGACGCCGAGCACGCCATCGAAAACAACGTCAACCGCGGCGATGTTTACGGCAAAGAGGACGCCGGCGGCATCGTGGGCAGCAATATTGGCGCGGGCGTCTGGCGCAACGACAAAAACTACGGCAGCGTCAGTTGCACGAACGACAACGCGGGCGGCATCTGCGGCGACGTGGAAGACGACGTGCAGAAGTTTTATAACTGCTACAATACCGGCGCTGTGACGGGCAAAAACTCCATCGGCGGCGTGCTCGGCTACGGGCAGAACGCCAACCATGAGTTCTATAACTGCGGCAACAGCGGCGCTATCACCTCCACCAGCGACGCCGCGGGCGGTATCTTCGGCTACGGCAACGAATCGGAGCCCACCATTGAGCAGTGCTGGAACGTGGGCAGCGTCAACGCCTACAACGACGCGGGCGGCATCCTCGGCCGCACCTATCACCATTCCTATATCCGCCGCTGCTTCAACGCCGGGGCCATCGGCACCTATAACCATGACAACAGCGGCGCCCACGGCGGCATCGCCGGGCAGACCAGCGACAAGAGCGGCAGCTCCAACGACAACCCGAACATGACGGACTGCGTCAACTGGGGCGCGGTCTCCGGCGGCCGGGACGACGGCGGCCTGATCGGCAAGATCAAGGACGGCAGAACCCCCTATTATATCACCAATTCCTACAACGCGGGCTCCGTGACCGGCACCCGTCCCTTCGCCATCATCGCCTACGGCGGCAACGTGGGCAACAACGTGTATTATAACAATAACGTCGTTATGGGCGACGCCCAGGGTACGGGGATCTCTGAAGCCAACCTGAACAACAGCGCCGGCTTCTCCGGGAACTACTGCAAAAACACGTGGGGCGTTTCCATCGGCGGCAGAACCTATTATTTCCCCATCCTCACCTGGTACCGCGATCTGTTCGTGTTCAACCTGAAATTCGTGGACGCCCCCAGCGGCACTAACGCCTACTTTGACGGCAACTACGGCGCGGGCTTCTACGTGCCGGACGCATCCCGTACGGGCTACACCTGCGGCGACTGGTACGATGAGAACAACGCCAGCCGGAAAATGGCGCGGAACACGCTGATCTGGTGCGGCACCTCCGCGCCGACGGATACCATGACCGTCACCCAGCACTTTGACGAGGTGACGCAGATCAACAACGAAACCACCTTCCGTCTCACCTGGACGCCCAACCCCTACACCATCCATTTCAACGGCAACGGCGCCACCTACGGCATGATGGAAAACTTCCCCATGGTCTACGATACGGCGAAGAATTTGCCGGAGAGGGGCTACTTCCGTGAGTATACCGTTACATACAATTATAATTATACCGGCAAAGCCGATACTTCGGAGACCGTCGCGGCCACCTTTGACGGATGGGCCAGATCGGCGGGCGGCGCAAAGGAGTTCGACAATAAACAGAGCGTCAACAACCTGACCGCCGCGCTCAACGGCACGGTGGAGCTCTACGCCAAGTGGACGCTGAACAGCGTTACCCTGCCCACCCCCACCCGGGAGGGCTATGACTTCGGCGGCTGGTTTGAAGAAGCGGGCTGCGCCACGAATATCGGCGAGGGCGGCGCTTATTACACCCCCACCGACGACAAGACGCTGTTCGCCAAGTGGACGCCCATCGAGTACACCGTCACCTACGACGGCAACGACAGCACGGGCGGCTCCACCGCCTCCTCTACCCACACCTACGACGTGGCGAAGGACCTGACAGACAACGATTTCTCCCGCGTTTACACTGTCACCTACGACTATCAGTATAAGGATATCAACGATCAGCCCGTCACCGGCAGCGTCACGGCCACGGCAACCTTCAACGGCTGGGCGACCTCCGCTTCCGGCGAAAAGGTATATGACGATGGCCAGAGCGTCATCAACCTGCGCAATACGGCGGGCAGCTTCCCGCTGTTCGCCAACTGGACGCTGGCGAAAGTCACCCTGCCCGATCCCACCCGGGACGGCTATCAGTTCGGCGGCTGGTTCACCGACGCCGACTGCACGAAAGGGCAGCAGAGCGGCGGCGCGGAGGTCACTCCCACCGCGGATACCGCCTATTTCGCCAAGTGGACCCCCAACACCTTCAAGGTGCATTTCCACGGCACGGACGCCACCGGCGGTTCCATGAACGATCAGGATTTCACCTTTGACGCGCCGCAGGCCCTGACAGCCAACGGGTTTGAGCGGATATTCACCGTCAACTATGCCCACAACGGCGGCGCCGGTATGGCCTCCGACAGCGCGGAAGCTGACTTCAGCGGCTGGGCCGTTGCGGAAAGCGGGAACAAAATTTATGACGATCAGGAGGAGGTCGGCAACCTGACCGCCGTCAACAACGGCACGGCGGACCTCTACGCCAGATGGAAAGCCATGGGCAGCGTCACTCTGCCGACCTCCGCCAAAGAGGGCTGCACCTTTGAGGGCTGGTACAGCGACGCGGACCTGACGAACAAAGTCGGCGACGCGGGCGACAGCTTCACCCCCGCCGAAAACGGCGTCACCCTGTACGCGAAGCATACGGTCAACACCTATACGATCACCTTCCTTGCGGAAGACGGAATCACGGCACTGGGCACGCAGACCGTGGCGCACGGCGAAACACCTGAAGCACCCACCATTCCCGACAAAGCTCCCAGCGCGACACAGCACTTCACCGGCGCGTGGGATAAGCCTATCGTCGCGGCGACGGAAACGGCCACGTACACTGTTGTTTATACCGGCGCGGACCATACCGGCGGCGAGGCTACCTGTATCGCGCAGGCGGTCTGCGGCGTCTGCGGCACTTCTTACGGTGAGCTTGCCGCAACGAATCACAAAAACACCCATCATACGGCAGCCGTTACCGCCAACTGCGTGACGGAGGGTTTCACCGCCGGCGTCTACTGCAATGACTGCAACCAATACGTCAGCGGCCATGTATCACAGGGCTATGACTTCACCGAAAGCGGCCACGTCTACGGCAGCTGGAATGCCAACAACAACGGCACTCACACCAAAACCTGCTCCCGCTGCGCCGCGGAAACCGAAAACCACACTGTCACCGTGAAGTGCAGCGGCGGTACGGCCACATGTCAGGCGAAAGCTGTCTGCGACGACTGCGGCGCGGTTTACGGCGATTATGCCGCCCATCAGCTGACGGAAGTCGCGGCCGAAGCGCCCACCTGCCTGGCCCCCGGCCACGTGGCCTACTGGCACTGCGCCGTCTGCGAAAAGAATTTCACGGACGACGCCGGCGTGGTGGACGTCGAAAACTATCAGAACGGTCACACCCCGCAGGTGCTGCCCGGCAAAGCGGCCAGCTGCGACAAAACCGGCCTGACGGAGGGCAGCCAATGCGCCGTCTGCGGTACGGTTCTGGTGGAACAGCAGATCATCGAAAAAACCGCCCATACGCCGGGCGAAGCGGCAAGGGAGAACGAAGTCCCCGCCACCTGCAAGGACACGGGCAGCTATGACGAGGTGGTCTACTGCTCCGTCTGTAATGCGGAACTGAGCCGTGAAAACAAGAGCATCG
>CAMJYF010000077.1 GCA_946409885.1 uncultured Clostridia bacterium
ATTCCGAATTCCGCATTCCGAATTCCGCATTAAAACGGCTCGCTAAACTTCAATTGCCCCCTCCCCTTACCTTAACGCGTATTCATAAATCAGCGCCGCGCGGGTTTCGATCACGGGCACCACCATGCCGGTCTTCATCAGCTGCGAGCCGGATATCTCTCTTACGTCGGTGGGGTCGTCCCGGTTCGTCACCGTGTACAGCCGGTCGGAATACAGGCCGCTGAAACAGAGGGTCACCGTCTCATCCTTCAGCTTTTCCCGCAGATAAATGACCGCGTGGCCGTCCTCCGCGCCGCCGTACTGCATGGCCAGCGCGGTATTGTTTTTCGGGCCGCCCTTGGTCATGGGGAAATAATCCCGCAGCATATCGTCCCGCAGATCCTCATACGCGCCGATGAAATCGGAAGAGCCGTCGCCGGTGGAACAGCAGGGCAAGACGGAGGAACGGGCGGCGTAATCATCCTGGGCGTAGCAGGACGTGCCGTAGCGGGGCAGCCAGAAGGAAAGACCGTAGGTCATAGCTTGTGTTGCCTCCAGTATATCCGGGCGGGAGGCGTCGCAGTTGTAGTCGGACCGCCACAGCGGCACGCTGCGGGCCATCATTTCCAGGTCGATCCGCCGCCCGCCGGAGGCGCAGTTGTCGATCAGCAACCCCGGGTTGTCCCGCAGCAGCGTATCCAGATAGCGGTACAGGTTGGTCACGTAGCGGTTTTCCGCCATGCCCGTCCGGCCGCCGTACAGCTCCGCGTCGGCCTTCCGCCAGTAGTCCAGCGGCTCCATATTAAAATCCTGCCGGTAGACGGTCACGCCGTTCTCTTTTAATGAAGCGTTGATGTAACCGGCCAAATAATCCGCCGCGTCGTCGTCAGCCAAATTCCACAGGTAGTTGTCCTCATCCTCCAGGCCGATCAACCAGCCCGCGTGCTTTTCGCCTTCCTCATAGAGGTAGGTGCCCTCCCGCACCCGCTCCGGCTCGTACCACAGCAGATATCTTTTCCCCATGGCCGCGGCGGCGTCGCCCACCTGGCGCAGCGTTGCGGGGAATTTCTGCGTGTTGGCGGTCCAGGTGCCCACGCCGTCGGCCCAGCTGTCCGTATAATCGTACCAGCCCGCGTCCATCCAGAAGTTGTTGAAATACGCCAGCTTTTCCGACGGAACGGCCTCGGCCTTTTCCACCAGCTCATCCGCGGTGAGGGTGGAGAACTCGTCCGCCAGCACAAAAGAAGTCAGGTTCGTCATGTTGTCCGGCTCCAGGCAGTCCCGCACGAAATCCCGGAACAGGTTGAACCCCTTGACGGGGTAGGAGCTGTGATAGAAGGTGAGGCTGACGCGGGGGGTGCGGATCTCCTCCCCGGGCAGCAGGGCCGCGCTGAATTCCCTCTGCCCAACCGCAAGGGACACGCCCTCGTCGGTCTTTTCCGCGTCGCACTTCCATTCGCCCGTCCAGCCGACGGCGGCCACCACGCCGCTGCCCCGGCCGGAGACGTTGAAGAAAGGCAGATAACCGTCGCTGGACCTGCCGCCCTCCGGACGGAACCGCAGCGGAACGGTGGGGACCAGAAAGGCCTTTTTCATCGTGAAGTCGTCCGCGCGGCACTGGCTGCCCGTGCTGTAGTACACGCAGGGGCTGCGCACGGACAGTTCGCCGTCCATCGCCAGCACTTCGGAAAGCGGGGCGCTGGGCGCGTCGCCGGTATTTTTGATATAGACGGTCCACTCGCAGGTGGCGTAATCCCTATAGATCGTGCCCACCGCGCGGATCTCCAGCCCCGTCTTCGACAGGGTCACCACGGTGGTTTCGCCCTCTCCCCGGTCCACCGGGTCCGAACGGCTGATCTCAAAAAACGAAACGGTATCCCGCAGGTCCACCCCGTCGATATCCGCCGAAAAGGCGGGAACGGGCTTTTCCGCGTCCAGCAGAATGTGCTCTCTGAACCATTTTTCGCAGCTCTCCCGCTCCTCTTCGGAAACCGCCATGGATTCCGCCGGAAGGGAATCGAACGCGGGCAGCCCCGGGGACAGGCACTTGATCAGAAAGGCGTCGGGATCGCGCGCGATGGGGGCGGCGGCGGCAACGGCCATACCGGCCACGCACAGCAGCGCCAGCAGCCGGTTCACCAGCCGGATACCCAGCTTTGGGATGCGGCGCAGCACCACCAGCGCGAACAGCAGAAACAGCGGCATAAAAATGAAATAGGCGGTGTAGATGGCGCGGCGGTTGTATTGCCCGCCCGTGTTCACCAGCGTCAGCACTGTCCACAGCGCCGCCTGGGCCGCCGCGTCGCCGATGAGGAAGATCAGCAGCCTGGCCCTTCCGCTGTGCTCCTTTTCCCCCGCGTCCGCCGCCAGCAGCAGGCCGAAGGCAAAGGCGGAGGTCAGCAGCAGCGAGCTGAGGATCACCAGCGGCAGGTACTTCCAATCCAGATAGGTGCGAAAAAACGCCGCGGCCCCGCCGGCAAACGCCAGGGCCGCCGCCAGAAACCACACCGGGTACAGTCTTTTCTTTTTCGCGAGATCATTCATGTTGCGTCTCCTGCACAATAAAAATCATTGATTTTTGACCGAAGTCATGTATAATAGAAGAAAACGGGAAATACGGACCGCCGTCCCTCCCGACCAGGAAAGAGGTTTGTGAAATGGGAAAAATCGCGCCGCTGTATCAGAACGCGAAGCTGATCTGCGCCGTCACCAGCGACAATCATATCGATATCAAACACCCGGTGCCCAAGGTGCCCATGTGGTTCCTCACCCAGTCCCTGCGGGACTGCGCAAAGAGCCTGCGCCCCGTGGACGTCTATCTCACCGTGGGCGACACCACCTCGCACGGGTCCGCCGAAAACTGGGCGCTTGTCAGGAAATGCTTCGGCAAATGCCGCCCGGCGGCGCACGTTTTTCTGACCGTGGGCAACCACGACCTGTGGAACGACGACGGCTATGAGGCGGCGGAGAAAAACTATCTGGACAACTCCAACCGCATCTGCGGTACCCACCATGATAAAACCTGGTTCAGCCACACCGTCAACGGCTACCGGCTGATCTTTCTGGGCAACACGCAGGAGGCCGGCTGCGAGGCGCACCTGGGGGAGGAGCAGCTGGCATGGCTGCAAAAGGAGCTGGACGCGGCCGACGGAACGCCTGCCTTCGTCTTCTGCCACCAGAGCCTGAACGGGCGGCACGGCCTGCCCCGCACCTGGGACCGGGAGGAGAGCGCCACCGACCCCATGGAGGGAGGCGTCGGCACGGAATCCGACCGGGTGGCGGCCATTCTGAAGGCCCACCAAAACGTGTTCTACTTCAGTGGCCATTCCCACATGGGCCTTTGCGGGGAGGAGCGCTTCCGCGCGGAGGGCTACGCCAGCTTTGAGCAGGAGGACGGCGTCACGCTGGTCAACCTCCCCAGCCTTGCCTGCGGCAACCACCACGGCGACGACCGCTCCATGGGGATCGGCGTGCTCCTTGAGGTCTATGAGGACCGGGTGGTGATCCGCCCCCGCAACTTCGCCAAACACACCATGAACCGCAAGGTGGCTCTGCGTGACGGCAAGCCTTACTGGGAGCAGCGGGTCTGACACCTCAATTATAACAAAACGAAAAAAATAGTCAAGAATTATATTTTCATCTTTACAGACGGCGTAAAATAATGTAAAATGGAGATAAATATACGCGGATCGGAGGCTAACATGAAACCTGTTTACAAACGAATCCTTTTAAAGCTCAGCGGCGAGGTGCTGGCGGGCGAAAGCGGCAAGGGCATCGACTTTGACACCGTCAAGCCCATCTGCGAGGTCATCAAAGCATGCGCCGACATGGGCGTGCAGATCGGCATCGTGGTAGGCGGCGGCAACTTCTGGCGCGGCCGCTCCAGCGGCGCCATGGACCGCACCAGAGCGGACCAGATGGGCATGCTGGCCACGGTCATCAACTGCCTGGCGCTGCAGGAGGCGCTGATTCAGGAGGGCAACGACGCCGTGGTGATGACGGCGCTGGATATCCAGCGGGTGGCCCGCCCCTTCAACAAGGACGAGGCCGTCCGGCTGCTGGAGGAAGGCCGCGTGGTCATCTTCGGCGGCGGCACGGGCAACCCCTTCTTCAGCACGGATTCCGGCGCGGCGCTGCGGGCCTGCGAGATTGAGGCGGATATCTTCTTCAAGGCCACCAACGTGGACGGCGTTTACGACAAGGACCCCAACAAATTTGCCGACGCGGTGAAATACGACACGCTGACCTACGACGTGATCCTGGAAAAGCACCTGGGCGTGATGGACAACACCGCCGCGGCGCTGGCGGGCAACAGCCGCCTGCCCGTGCTGGTTTTCAACCTCAACGATCCCGCCAACATCAAAAAAGCGGTGCTGGGCGAAAATATCGGCACCGTGGTGAAATAAAGGCGCTGTGCGCCCGGTCGGAAGTCATCAGTCGGAAGTCGGAAGTTACGGTACCGACAGGCCGATGCATTCATAGAAAAACACTATTCGGAGGTATGAATATGGATAAGGTATTTGACTACGCAAGAGAAAAAATGAACAAGACCATCGCGTCCCTCAACTCGGATTACAACGCCATCCGCGCCGGCCGCGCCAACGCCGCCGTGCTGGATCCCATCCGCGTGGACTACTGGGGCGTGCCCACCCCCATCAACCAGATGGCCGCCGTCAGCGTGACGGAAGCCCGTATGCTGACCATCCAGCCCTGGGACAAATCCGCACTGAAGCTGATCGAAAAGGCCATTCAGGCCTCCGACCTGGGCATCAACCCCCAGAACGACGGCACCGTGATCCGCCTGGCCTTCCCGCCCCTGACGGAGGAGCGCAGAAAGGCGCTGTGCAAGGACGTAAAGAGCCTGGCCGAGGGCGCCAAGGTGGCCGTGCGCAACATCCGCCGCGACGCCATTGAAAAGCTGAAGGCGATGAAGAAGGCCTCCGAAATCACCGAGGACGACCTCTCCGACGGCGAGGAGGAAGTGCAGAAGATCACCGACGAGTTCATCAAGCAGGTGGATTCGGTCGCTTCCAAAAAGGAAGCGGAGATCATGGAGATCTGACATGAAACCGGAAGATTTTTCCGTCCTGCCCGCCCACGTGGGCGTGATTATGGACGGCAACGGCCGCTGGGCGAAGCAGCGCGGGCTGCCGCGCAGCAGCGGCCATATTGAGGGCGCCAAGAATTTCCGCCGCATCGGGGAATACGCCGGCGACCTGGGCATCAGGCACATCTCCTTTTACGCCTTTTCCACCGAAAACTGGGCCCGCCCCCAGCAGGAGGTGGCCGCCATCATGGATCTGTTCGGCGACTATCTGGAGGAGGCGCGGGACCGCCTGGACGAAAATCTGGAAAAGGGCATCCGCCTGCGCTTTTTGGGGGATAAATCCCGCATCGACCCGCGGCTGGTGGAGCTGATGGATTTCGTGGAGGACGCCACGAAGGAGATGACCAAGGTCAACCTGAATATCGCCGTCAACTACGGCGGCCAGCAGGAGATCCTGCATTCCGTGCAACAGCTGGCCCGGCAGGCGGCCGAGGGAAAGCTTTCCCCGGAGGACATCACGCTGGCGGACATTGAAAACGGCCTTTACACCGCCGGGCAGCCCCCGGTGGATCTGGTCATCCGCCCCTCCGGCGAGCAGCGGCTGTCCAACTTCCTGCTGTGGCAGTCCGCCTACGCGGAGTTCTGGTATTCCGACGTGCTGTGGCCGGATTTCACCACCGACGATTTCGATCAGGCGCTGCTGGCGTATGAAAAGCGGAACCGCCGGTTCGGCGGCGTGTAAGCGGCGCGTTTCCCCAACGATAGATAGAAAGGCGCGCGTTTTCGTTGTAACGCGCCACAGGCTTATGCCATGAAAAAAAGACTGCTGACCGCTCTGTTCGGTCTTTCCTTCGCGGTGGGCTGGCTGTTCACCATGTACACCCCCGCCTATTCCATCATCATGGGCGCCTTTGCCGTGATGGCGGAATATGAGATGCTGAAGGTTTTTCAGGTGAAAAACGTCGCCTTCAAGGCGCTGTGCCTGATCCTGTCCGGCGGTATTCTGCTGTACGCGGATTACAAGGACCGGTTCCAGCTGCCGTTTTTCGCGGCGGCCACGGGCGTTATCCTGCTGTCGCTGGTGCTGATGGTGCTGGATTTTGAGCGGCTGAAATTCGAGCAGGTGGTCTGCTCGCTGTTCTCGGCCTTCGCCATCTCCTCCGCCCTGTCCTGCGTGGTGCTGTTCCGGGACGTGTACAAGGCCTTCCCTGCCCTGTACACTAAAAACGACGGCGTCTTTTATATCCTCTTTGCGTTTTTCTGCGCCTGGTTCACCGACGGCTTCGCGCTGTTCGCTGGCATGGCGCTGGGCAGGCACAAGCTGGCGCCGAAGATCAGCCCCAACAAAACGGTGGAGGGCGCCGTGGGCGGCGTGATCGGCTGCGTGGGCACCAGTATTGCCCTGTACTACGTATTCAAACTGAAATTCAACCTGTCCGAACACATTACGCTGCCCTTCGTCATCGTCAGCGCCGTGTTTCTGGCGGTACTGAGCATCTTCGGCGACCTGGCCGCCTCCACCATCAAGCGCCACCACGGCGTAAAGGATTTCGGCAACCTGCTGCCCGGCCACGGCGGCGTGATGGACCGGTTCGACAGCTCGATTTTCGTCTTCTCCGCCCTTTACGGCATTATTTCCGTAGCGGCAAGATTTATGTAAAAAAAGGAGCAGAGTCGCTGCATACACAGTCGCAAGTCGTCAGTCGTCAGTCGTCAGTCGTAAGAGAAAAGTATCTTGTGCATCGTTTGCGTCCGTTTGTCTTCAACGGAAAACCGGAACGCCCGAAGGGCTTCTCACGACTTACGACTTACGACTCACGACTTACGACTCAAACAGCATCTTTCCCTATGCAGCAACTCTATAGCAGCATTATGACGAGAAATCTCACCATCCTCGGTTCCACCGGTTCCATCGGCGTGCAGTCGCTGGACGTGGCAAAAAAAATGGGGTACGGCGTTGCGGCTTTAACGGCCAACAGCAACGTAAAAAAATTAGAAGAACAGATCCGGCGATATCATCCGGCGCTGGCGGCCCTTTCCGACGAGGCGGCCGCCGGGGACATGCGCCTGCGGGTGGCCGACACCGGCACCAAGGTGCTGGGCGGCGCCGAGGGCGTGTGCGAATGCGCCGCCGCGGAGGGCGCGGACACGGCCATCGACGCCATCGTGGGGCTGGCCGGTCTGAAGCCCGCCCTGACGGCCATCAACGCCGGCAAAAAACTGGCGCTGGCCAATAAGGAAGCGCTGGTGGCCGGCGGGCAGCTGGTGCTGAAAGCATTGGAGAAGAACAAGGTGGCCATGCTGCCCGTGGACAGCGAGCATTCCGCCATCTTCCAGTGCCTGCAGGGGAAACCCTCCAACAAGGCGCTGAAAAAGATCGTGCTGACCGCCTCCGGCGACCCCTTCTTCGGCAAAACGCGGGAGGAGATCAAAAACGTAAAAGCGGCGGACGCCCTG
>CAMJYF010000078.1 GCA_946409885.1 uncultured Clostridia bacterium
TAATGCGGCAGGATAACGTCCTTCATTTTCAATTGTTTAATTGCCGCATTAATAATGCCCCGACAAATCCCTGAGCCAAATCATGCAAATCAGCGCTTCGCGCTTTCGGTGTAGAGCGCCGTGTAGCGCGGGCGGTCGCCGGAGAGATCTGACGACAGCAGCCGCGCCTCCTTCACCGGCAGAATGGCGTTCCGCAGCCCCCGTTCAAAGGGGAACAGGCGGAAATCCGCCGTGGGGAACGCCGTTTTTCGGCAAAGGGTGATATGCGGGCGGAACGCCTTCCGGTCGCAGGGCAGCCCCGCCGCGTCCAGGGCGGCCCGCAGCGCCTTTACATAGGCGGCAAGGGCGCCGTTTTGCTGACACAGCGCTGCCAGCACGTCCCCGAACAGGGTCAGCCTGTCAAAACGCAGGGTCTCCCGCGGCAGCCGGACGCTTTTCATCGCCGCGATCACCGGCGCGGGGTCCGGTACGCTCCCCAGAAAGACCAGCGTCACGTGCCAGTTCTCCGGCGGCGTGAACCGCCCGCGCACGCCCTGCCCCCGCAGTGCCGCCTGCGTCTGCGCCAGCGTCTTTTGCACGCCCTCCGTCACCGGCAGCGCGATAAACAGCCGCATTCCATCCGCTCCTTTCCCTGTGGCAATGTTGCAGATTCACCGGTATGACGCCGTTGTCTCCTGTTCCTTTTTACGGGGGAGGACCGCCATGACGAAGGAATGGGGCGGGGCGGTCAGGGCGACGGTTTTTACGTTATCGTCCGGGAGAATCTCCAGCGTGATCCGCCGGATGCGGCCGGGATCGGCCTGGGTGTTCATATCGTACAGGGTTTCCGCGTACACGGCCTCGGCGGTACCGGCGGAAAGGGACGCGCCCAGGGCGGCGTAGTCAAAGGTGACGGTCCGGCGGCTGTTTTCCAGATTGTACAGGTACAGCACCAGCCTTTCCCTGTCCCGGTCCCACGCGGCTTGCGCCTGCACGGGGTCCAGCAGCCGCGGCGCGTAGTCTTCCGTCTCCAGCACCCACGCCGCCGGGGATTTGGCCATCAGCGACATGGCCCGGCCGCAGGCGGAAAGATACACGCCCTCCTTGGGGGTATCCAGCACGTTCTGGGCATGGGTGTTGGCGAAGTTGTTGAAGTTGACGAACCACACGTCGCCGCCCTCCCGCTGCCACATCATCAGCTGGCGGAAGGTGTTCATGGCGTAGCGCCACTTGCTGAACATAAAGCACTTGTCGCCGCCCACCCAGTTGAAGGCGTCCACATGGAAGCAGAACATATCGTAGGGCAGCCATTCCGTATTGCAGTAGCCGATGGCCGTCCCGTGGGCCCGGTTGTATTCCCGCAGAACGGTCAGCTTTTCCGTCAGGTTTTTCTCGTCCGGGCCCCGGTCCGCGAAAAAGTCCACCCATTCCCCGGCAATTGCCAGCATTTTGCGGATCTCGTCGCTTTCGCCCAAAGCGTAGGTGGTCATCCCGATCTTGATGGTGGGGTCCACCGCCTTCATGGCTTTGGCGTAGACCTTTACGGCCTCGGCGCAGGTTTCCGCGTTGAACCAGCGGCAGGTTTCGTTGTCGATCTCCCAGAAGCGGACGCCGAAGGGCTTTTCCCGGCCGTGGGAAGCCCGCAGTTGGCCCATGGGGTGGGATGTGTCCGCGTTCATATACGCCACCCAGTCCGCCGCCAGCTTCGCGCCCTCGTTCAGGTCGGTGAAATCCGGAAAGCGGACCCCGCATTCCTCCAGCAGGTAGTTCTCCTTGTCGGGATGGAACAGGTTGACGCAGATCATCTGCTGGGCGCCTACCGCCTCGCAGAAGTTCCCCATCTCCACATCGTTTCGGTTTCCTTTTCAGTATATTTTCTTGCAGTCGTTCGCCGTCATTGGCGTATCGCTTCGTTCAGGTAAGCCAGCGCCGCCCGGGTCTGTTCAAATTCCGCAAAGTTGATCGGCTTCTCCTGATTCCACGCGCCCTCGGCGGTGGCGGGCAGACGCTGGGCAATGGAGGCAAATTCCCCGGCCAGGTGCGCCGCCGGGTCCGGCGCGTTCACGCCGTGGTCGCCCCAGGAAAGCAGCTCCCCGCCGAGCAGCCGGTCATAGCGCGGCATCAGATACGGTTCTTCCCGGTAAGGGGACCCCGGATGGGTCGCCTGAAAACGGCGGGGCGACCAATTGAAAAGCTCTTCCACCGGCTTTTCATGACGCGGGTAGACGATATAATTCGGCATCCACGACCCGTTGATGAGGGGATAGCCGCCCGCCGTCAGCTCCGGTGTGGTCTGGTAGAACAGCTCCCAGGAGAACACCTCCGTGGTGCGGGGCACCAGGTAGTTGACCTCTTTGCCAAAGCCCTCCCAGCAGACGGGCGTTTTACCGAGGGAGAGCACGATATCCGAGAGTTTTTTCACAAACGTGGCGTAGATCCGTTCCGCGGAAAGCCGCTCGTCGCCGTCCACGGGCACGCCGCACACGGCGGCGTAATCGCGGCATTCCTCCGACTGCAGCCACGCGGCGATATCCGCCTCGTCCCCGCCGATATGGATGCGGTCGGCCTCCGGGAACAGTGCCGCCAGCTCGCCGAACAGCGCTTCAAAGGCCGTGAACACCCGCGGGGTAAAGGCGATGATATGGCCGATCCCCCCGCTGGTGAAGATCTCCGGGTAGGCCTGCGAGAAGGAGCGGCAGTGCCCCGGCACGTCGATCTCCGGCATGATCCGCACGCCCCGGCTTTGGGCGTAGGCGGCAAGCGAAGCGATCTCCTCTTTCGTGTAGCTTTTGCCGGGGGTGGGCAGCTTGGGGAAAACCTCGCTTGGCAGGGTGTAGCTCTGGTCATCCGTAAAATGGATGTGCAGGTGCGACAGCTTATACAGCCAGCAGAGATCGACGCAGGACAGCAGATTTTCCAGCGGGTGGAAGATCCGCGCGGTGTCGATCATCAGCCCCCGGTACGGATAGTCGGCGGCGTCTTCAATTGCCACGGCGGCAAACCCGTCTTTGCCGGCCGTGGCCGTCAGCTGCATAAGGGTCGCCAGCGCATGGTGCATGCCGGTCTCATCCGGGGCGGACAGCGTGACCGCTTCGCCGACATCAAGCCGGTAAGCGCCGGCGGGGAGGCTTTCGTCCCGCAGGCAGTGGATGGGCGCTGCCCCTTGCGCGAGCCCCAGTCGCGCGCGGTAGTCTTCAAAGGCCGTTACGGCCGCAAAGCCCTCGTTGCGTTCGATCCGTCCGGGCAGGACCCTTCCGGCTTTTTGTGTGATCCGTTTCGGCTGCGGTATAACAGGTACCATATCGGTTTCTCCTCTCTGAATGTCAATGCGTTTTCTTTGTTCCAAGCGAAAACGCCCGGGATTATTCTTGAATTTGGGGCGGTCCCGCTTTATTGAGACCGGTTTTTTTTGCAATGTTTCAGATCAAGGCGATCCAAGGTCGTTCATCAGCAAAAAATCGATCATTCTGATATGCTGTACGTTACTGGTTGAAAAATCAATATCGTCGTTTGTTATGATGATTTTTTTATCAACCTGACTCACGCCGCGAAACGCCCCGAACTCTCGTTCGTAAGCCTTGTTTTCCGCGACGGAATACGCCGCCTGCACATAGTAACGCAATCCGTTTTTTTCGGCAAGAAAATCAATTTCACGGCCGCCGTTATCGAAGACACTGACGTCATATCCCATGTAGACAAGCTCATTATATATAACGTTCTCAAAATTATGCGTCAGGTCAAACCGGTTTTCACGGCACCGGATGGAGTTCAAAGCCACGTCGCTGTTATACAGTTTTCTGCTTTGCTCCAGCTCTTTTTTTGCTTTTGTCGAATAACGCGGTATCTGATCGATAATATACGCCTCTGCCAGATATCCGATCCATTTTTGAATCGTATTGGCGCTGATATTGGTTCCGTGTGATCTCATATAATCCGCAATTGATTTTGCGGAGTAAATACGGGCGTTGGATATCAGAACAAAATTCGCCAATCTTTTGAATTCGGTATATTTGCGGATCTTGTACCGATTGATGATATCGTTAACGACGATCGTTTCATCAAGATCGTTAATGTATCGCTTTTGTTCTGTAGCCGTCGTGAATTCAAGCCTCTTCGGGAAACCTCCCCAAATCAGATAATCCGAAACAGAAACCGTTTTGCCCAATTCCCTTGCATATTCGATCAGTTCCTTATAAACAAAAGGACGAATACGAAAGGATACGTATCTGCCGGAGAGTTCTTTTGTAAATTCTTTTGAAAGCAGCTTGGAATTGGAACCGGTAATAAAGACCGAACAGTTTTCACGGCGCAGCGACCGGACAGCGATTGACCAGTCTTCTATTTCCTGAATCTCATCCAGAAATACATAACACAGCCCTTCTTTACGATGAGCTGCAACGAAATCGGTAATATCTGACCAGGTTTCTATTTCTCTCGTCACAGAACGGTCGTCAAAGTCAAGATAAATAATGTTGTCCGTTTGCGTGCGGATTTCGGCCATGATCTGCTCCAGAATAATGCTTTTCCCGCACCGCCGTACGCCGGTAATAATCTTGATAAGATCGCTTTCATAAAAACCGCGGATTTCCGATATATATTTTTCTCTTGGAATCATACTCCCGCCTCCCGTAAGGTTCTGTTTAGAATTTTATCAGAATCCTGCAAATAATTCAATACTATTGAGAATTTTTCCGTTTTTCGTTGCAATTCTCAATAGAGGACAGGACAACAGCGGTTTTTCAGGTCGGTCAGAACCGGTCCCCGGGATTTGTTTCATGGGTTCTTCCGGTCAGAACGGTCCAGCCCTCCAGGCTGCCTTCGGCAAGGCGGATGCTGACCGCGCCGTTCTTTACCTCCACCGTGCCGAGGCCCCCGGGAAAGCACAGGGGCAGGGTGATATTCTCCGCAATGGGGTTCACCTGTATGGTCCGCCGGGCGGCGTCGACGCGCAGGCCCAGGGCCGCGTGCAGCGTGGTCCAGCTTGACATGGGCCGGGTGTAGTGGTGGCCGCACTCCCAGTGGTCCCACAGCGCCCCAAAGCGGGACTGGTTTTCCTGAATGGCCGCGACCAGCGCCTCCGCCTCGTCCCGCAGCCCCACGCTGAGGCACAGCGCGGCGGTCACGTAGCCGACGCCCGTCCATACGGCCTCCGTCTGGCAGTTTTTGTAAGAGAACAGCGTGGTGCGCCGCCCCGGAGGGCAGGAGGCGTTGATCAGCCCGCCGTCCGGGGTAAAGTTATTTTCAAGTATCACCCGCAGCACGTCCCGGACGCGCCCGTCCGGCAGGTTGCCCCCAATGCCCGCCGCGCGCAGGAACCATTCCCCGTCCAGCTGGTCCGTCATCAGGGTCTCGTCCTTCTCTTCGCCCCGGCGCCACAGGTCGTAGTAGGCGCCGTTCCACAGGCGCGTTTCAAGGGAGGCAAGGCCCTTTTTCAGCAGGCCCCGCCAGCTTTCGGCGCGGGTGCTGTCGCCCATCTCATCGGCCAGCAGGGCGGCGGCCTTTAACGCCGCGAGCCATAACACCGAGATATACACCGGGGTGCCGGAAAAATTCCAGGCGTCGTAGGTGTTGCGCGTGGTATCGTGATCGGGAAGGCCGTCGCCGTCCGCGTCAAGCGCCCCGATGGAATCCATGGCGCGGATCACGTGGGGCCACATGTCTTTGAGATAACCGGCGTCTCCGGTCCAGAGGTAATCCCGCAGCGTCATCAGCACAAACTGGTTGTTCATATCCACCCGCTCGTAGCCGTTACCCACGTGGTCCAGGTCCGGCGTGAAGAAGTGGTGCACGCGCCCGTCCTCCCGCTGAAAGGCGGCCCCCATGCGCATCTGCCGGAGCTGCAGCTCCGGGAACAGCGCCAGCAGGCCGAAGGACGCGTGGTAGGTGATGTCCGTGGTGTGGAAGCCGCAAAAGCCCTGCCCCTCCCACAGACCGAACTTGCCGTCCTTGAGCAGCCACGAGCATTTTAAAAGCGTGCTCAGGTGGCCGCTCCAGCAGTCCGGGTAGACCTCCGGCAGGGTCGTGTTATAAAGCAAATCGGAGAACGCGGCGGCCTTGTCGAACACCTCCGGATGGGTCCGCAGATAATCGTTGGCCTCCGTCGCCCCGTCAAACAGGTTCTCGTAGTAATGGCCCAGCCGCCGCCCGTCTTTGGCGAAGTGGTTCGGGAAATACCAGGTGAGGATAAACCGCACCGTCTTTGTTTCGCCCGGTTCCAGCCGCACCGTGCCGCAAAGAGCGGCCGCGCCGAATTCCGCCGGGTTCTGGATATGCAGGCGGTCCTGCCCTTTCATGGCCGCGAGAAAAGCGGCCCGCTCCGCCCGGTCCGCCGGGAAGGCGGGGTTCGTGGCGCGGATGCGCCGCAGCACGGAGGCGGCGAAGGGATAGCGGAGATACGCGTCGAAAAGCGTGGTGAGCTCGCAGTCGGACAACGCTTCCATATTTTCGGGGATCACGGGCGGGGGTGAACCGGCTTCGCTGTCCGGCAGGCGGCCGGTTTCCCGAAAGCCGAACAGCACGGATTCCTGGCTGACGCCGAAGTTGTCGTCGTCGAAGATATACTCCCGCAGAAAGCGCCGGTACTCGCCCGCGATATAGCTCTTTTCGCCGTCGCCGCCGATGCTCAGGCACGTCTCGCCGCAGTTCGGCGCGTCGGTCCGCTCCGCCGGGCGCATCGTAACGCTGACGCTGTCCCGGTCCGCCGCAAGGGTATTCCGGCAGCCGCCGTCGTTGCAGAAGGTCGGCGCCAGCGTACCGAGCAAACTCACCGTCAGCGGCCCGGCCCCCGGGTTTTCGATCTCGAAATCCATGTAAAACCCCGGCGTAGCGGCGATATCCGTGTTGTGCGGCACAAAGGGGGCGACGGCCCGTCCCGTCACCCGGCAGGGCAGGGCCGCGTCCTCATATCGCAGCTTACACACGGGGAACCGCCCGTCAAACACGATCCGTTCCACCGGCTTGTTCCAGGGGAACATCCGGTAGGAAAAATCCTCCGGCTCGGTTTTCATGCCCAGCTTGCGGACCACGGGACGTCCGCCCTCCTGTTCCGCCCGGACCCAGAAGGACAGCGCGCCGGTGTGGCCCTCGCCGTCGTCCGCCTTGTTTTCCCAGCAGACCTCTGTCATGCGGGGCGGGTTGGCGATCTGCCAGTAGTGGAACTCCCCGTCGGGGAACAGCTCCACGCTGCCCGCGCCGATGCCGCCCAGCGCGATGCCGCTGGCGCCGGGCTTGGTCATCACGATCTTTGCCATGGAGACGTCTCCTTTCATTTTTAAACATAGCCGATTGTAAAACTTATTTGTTTGTTCATACATCCATTATATCATATTGTTTGTTCTTTTGCACTACTGTTTTTTTTGTGCGGTGTTGCCTTAGTTTAGAAAAATCAGCGATTGAAAGAAAACAGCCTGAGGAAGAAGGATATAATCCTGTCAAAAAAGTCGCTGATCAGATCAAAAAACGAAGCTTCCTGC
>CAMJYF010000079.1 GCA_946409885.1 uncultured Clostridia bacterium
GCTGTATCTGGACGAGATCCAGTACTTCAACAAAAAGCAGCAGCAGTCCCTGCTGCAGTATATTGAAAACGGGGATATCACACTGATCGCCTCCACTACGGAAAATCCCTATTTTTACATCTATTCCGCCGTGCTCAGCCGGTCCACCGTCTTTGAGTTCAAGGCGGTGGAGCCCAATGACGCCGCCGTCGGCGTCCGGCGCGGGTTTGACTTCCTTTCGCAGGAAAACGGGGAGCATTACAATCCGGAGGAGGGCGTCTGCGAATACATCTCCGAGGTCTGCGGCGGCGATATGCGCAAGGCGCTCAACATTGTGGAGCTGTGTATGCTGGGCGCGCCACGGGGCAAGGAGACAGGCGCCGTGCCCATCACTATGGAGACGGCAAAGGCCGTCTGCGCCAGAAGCGGTATGCACTATGACCGCAAGGGGGACGAGTATTACGATATGCTTTCCGCCTTTCAGAAGTCCATGCGGGGGTCCGATCCGGACGCCGCCATCCACTACCTGGCGCGGATCCTGGAGGCGGGCGATCTGGCGTCCGCCGCGCGGCGGCTGTTGGTGTGCGCCAACGAGGACGTGGGGCTGGCCTACCCCATGATCATCCCCATCGTCAAGGCGGCGGTGGATACCGCCTTTCAGGTGGGGCTGCCGGAGGCGCGCATCCCGCTGGCCAACGCGGTGATCCTTGTGTGCAATTCCCCCAAATCCAATTCCGCCTATATGGCCATCAACCGGGCCATGGAGGACGTGGCCAACGGCAAGGCGGGCCCTGTGCCCCGCCAGCTGCAGAACAAGCACTTCGACGGGGAGGACGCCGCCGTAAAGGGCCAGTTCTACAAATACCCCCACGATTATCCCCACCACTGGACGCCGCAGCAGTATTTGCCGGACGCGCTGAAGGATACGGTTTACTACACCTTCGGCGACAACAAAAACGAATCCGCCGCCAGGGAGTATTGGGAAAAAATCAAGGGCGGCAAAAAGTGAAAGAGGGATTTTGCCGTCTGGTAACACCCTGTAAAAAAAGCGCCTCCGCCGTTGGGCGGAGGCGTTCGTATTGGTTACTGCCGCTTCATTACGCGCGATCGCTGACGATCGGGTTGTAGATGAAGGAGGTGTAATCGGTGGTGTCCACTCTCTCAAGGATCGCGTCGCCGGTCTTCCACAGTCTGGAGGAGATGGCCAGACCGTTGATGCGGCCGTCCATGGCGAAGCGGTAACCAACCGTCTGCTTCACGGAATCCAGCTTGTTGGTATCCTTTGCGATCACGGCGTCAACAGAGCAGCCGGTATAGGTAAGCGCGAATTTGGAAAGGCTGTTGCTCTCGCGGGTGCTGTTCCACCAGCTGTTGCCCTTGAAGGAATCGGCAAAGAAGTCCGTGGTCTTCGCGGGGACGATCTTGCGGGTATCCGCGTTGGCCTTGTCCGCTTCATCCTTCAGCGTGATGTTGATCCTGTACTTGCCGTCTCTGTCCAGCGTGCAGGTGGCGCTGGCGACGTTTTTGATGGAAATCAGCGAGCAGGGATACAGATTATTGCGGGCGTCCGCCGTATCGCGGGCGTAGGTCTTGCTGCCCTTGTCGGCGCCCTTGGAGGCGAGGGTGCTGCGGAACGTCAGCTCGGCGGCGGCGCACATATCGTCCTTGGTCACCTTGCTGGACTGGGTCTTGGTATAACCGGCGCTGAAGGCGTTGGCGGTATCCAGCGCCTTGGTATAGGCCATCAGGATCTCCAGCTTGGAGACGGGCATGTACAGCAGATCTTCGGGGGTGTAGGCCTCCAGACTGACAGCGATGCGGAGGATCGTTCTGGCGTCGTCGGAACCCACCTGACCGTCGCCGTTCAGGTCGGCGGCGTGCACGTATTTGGAATCGGTGTTGAAATCAAGACCAACGGAAAGGCGAAGGGCCAGACGGGCGTCTTCGGGCTCAACCGCGCCGTTGCCGTCCACGTCGGCCAGCTTGGGCATTTCAACGGAATCGATGCCGGCCGCTTTCAGCGCGTCGGCGGAAGCCGTGCCGCCGTAGGTGTAGATCTTGGGCATATAGGTCTCGCCGTCGGGATTGGCCAGCACGAAGCAATCCTTGCCGAAATCCGTGACGGAGGCGGGCACGAAGATGGAGGAGACCACCCAGGTGTAGCCGTCGGAATCATTGGTGGTATAGCAGCCCTTGAAGCAGTCGGCGCCGATGGCGGTGACCGTGTTGGGGATGTTCACCGCGGAGTCGCTGCCCAGGTATTCCACCAGGGTGGTGCCGACGGTGAAGAAATCGCCTTCAAAGTTGTTGTAATAGGCGGTGTTGTCGAAAATGCCGGTGCCGAAGCTCTTGATCTCGCCGAAGGTGGCAAAGTTGATGTTCTCCAGATTGATACAATCCTTGAAAGCGTTGTCGCGGATCGTATCCACGTAGCGGGAGAGGTTGACCGTTCTCAGGGTCTTGTTGCCGGCGAACGCGCCGCTGCCGATGACAGTCACGTTTTCGGGGATGGTGACGGTCTCGTCGTTGCCCTTGTAGTAGACCAGCGTGGTGCCGTTCATGATGAAGTCAACGGGGTAATCCCTGACATAGGCGGAGTTCTTCAGATTGTTGGCGCCGTCGATTTTGGCGTCCGCCTTGGCGATCACCAGCTCCGACAGGTTGATGGCGCAGTCGAGCGCTTCCTCGCCGAAGGCGATATCGCCGTTGAAGGTGATCTTTTTCAGGCTGGTGCAGCCGCAGAAGGCTTTGACGCCGATGGCGGCGTCGCCCTCAAAGACGACCTCCTCCAGCTTGGGGCAGCCCGCGAAGGCGCCGTCGCCCAGTACGGCGTTGCCCTTAAAGGTCGCCTTTTTCAGCTCGGGCAGGTTGGCGAACGCGTTCTTGCCGATAGCGGAGATGCCGTCCGCTACCGTCAGTTCCTTGACGGTGTTGAGGAATCCTCTGGCCTTGTCGTTGACCTTTGCGCTGCTGACGTTGAACGCGTCGTCGGCCACGCCGATAAATTTGTATTCCACGATTTTGGAGGTGCCGTCGGGCAGTTCCGCCAGGGCCTTCAGCGTGGGCGCCAGGTCAAGAACGTCTTTTTCGCCCGCATCCGGTTTGTAACCGGTGATCAGTTTTTCCAGGCCTTCCGAGTTGGTGTCGTAATCCTGGTTTTTCGCGGCGGCAAAACCGGTCGCCGCCAGCGACAGGACCATCATCACCGCAAGAATCACGGAGATGGCTCTTTTGATTGACGATTTCATAAAAATCCTCCTGCTCTTTTGCACACGGTAGTCTGATACATATGGAAAAATGCATATGTACCATCTCATTATAACCTAAGGTTTTGTGGATGTCAATAAAATCTGAAAAATATTATGCCGGATTCTGAAAAATAAATATAAGTTTTACGGTTGTTTTTTGTGTCGGACTATGGTACAATATTGTCTGCTTTTCATTTTTAAATACATTTCAGGGGGCTTTATGAAAAAGGTTCTCAGTCTCTTAAAACCGCACCGGGCGCCGCTGGTCTTTTCCATCATCTTCGCCACGGTGAACACGGTGATGCAGCTGCTGCTGCCCGCCTATACCAAGGATATCCAGACCTCCATCGTCAACTACGATATGGCGGGCATCTGGCGCTTCGGCGGAAAGATGATGGCGTTCACCATGATCGGCATCATCACCTCCATCGCCAACACCTATTTCTCCACAAAGACCTCCGTGGGGTATTCCATCACCCTGCGCAACTTTATTTTCGGAAAGGTGTCGCACCTGTCCCAGAGCGATATCGACAAAATCGGCGTGTCCTCGCTGGTGACGCGCACCACCAACGATATCAACCGGGTGCACGATATCGTGCTGTCCACGCTCAAATCGCTGGTGCCCATCCCCATCATGCTGGTGGGCGGGCTGGTGATGGCCTTCCGCACCAACCCGGAGGTGCTGAAGATCGCCCTGTGGATCATCCCCGTCCTGCTGGTGATCATCGGCGCCCTGATGGCGGTCATCATGCCCATGTATTCCAAAATGCAGAAGCTGGTGGACAAGGTCAACCAGATCCTGCGGGAAAAGATCAGCGGTATCCGCGTGATCCGCGCCTTCAACCGCACCCGGTACGAGGACGAGCGCTTTGCCGTCACCAACAAAAAACTGACCGGCATCTCTTTAAAGGCCAGCCGCATCATGGCGGGCCTGATGCCCTTCCTGACCGTGGTGATGTACTCGCTGATCTGCATCGTCATCTACGTCAGCATCATCCACGTCAACGATCTCGATCCGGTGCGCAACAGCCGGGAGATCACCGAGACCATCCCCAAACTGAACGCCTTCATCGCGTACTTCTCCCTGATCCTTTCCTCGGTCATGTCGGTCATTTCCATCATCGCCTCCATCCCGCAGGCGCTCATCTCCGGCCGGCGCGTCAAGGCCATTATGGACGCCGTTCCGGAGATCGCGGAGCCGGAAACGCCGGTAACGCCGGAGGAGGCCCACCGGGGCGAGGTGGAGTTCCGCGGCGTCTCTTTCCGGTACAAACCGGTACAGAAGGAAGAAAAGAAGAAGCGCCGGGGCAAAAAGAAGGAGGCGGAAGCGCCTGCCGCGCCGGAAAAGCCCTTTGAACTGAAGGACGTCAGCTTCGTCTCCCATCCGGGCGAAATGACCGCCATCATCGGCGTCACCGGCTCCGGCAAAACCACCCTGATGAACCTGATCCCCCGCCTGTACGACGTGACGGAGGGGGAGGTCCGCGTGGCGGGCGTGGACGTGCGGCAGCTTTCGTCGGACGAGATCGAAAAGCGCATCGCCGTCATCCCCCAGCAGGCGTTCCTGTTCAGCGGCACCATTGCCGATAACGTCCGCTACGGCAACGCGCAGGCTTCGGACGCGGAGGTCTGGCGCGCCATTGAGATCGCCCAGGCCAAGTCCTTCGTTTCCGCCATGCCGGAGGGCATTGAAAGCTTTGTCTCCCAGGCGGGCAAAAACTACTCCGGCGGGCAGAAGCAGCGGCTGGCCATCGCCCGGGCTATTGTAAAAGGGGCGGAGATCATGCTGTTCGATGACAGCTTCTCCGCGCTGGATCTGGCCACGGACGCCCGGCTGCGGGCTTCGCTGAAAGAGAATCTGACCGATACCGATATCATCATCGTCGCCCAGCGGGTGGGCACCGTCATCAACGCCGACCGCATCATCGTGCTGGATAACGGCTGTGTGGTGGGCCAGGGGACCCATCAGGAGCTGCTGAAGACCTGCGACCTCTACCGGGAGATCGTGGTCACCCAGATGTCCGAGGAGGCGCTGGAGGAGGCCGGCGACGGACCGGCCGCGGCGGACGGAAAGGAGGCGGAAGACAATGCGTAAGAACAAAGCGCTTTCCGTGGCGGATCAGACCTACGAAAGCCGCTATTCCGCTTACCGCAAGGAGCGCAAGGACGAGCAGAAGCCCGAAAACGCCAGAAGGACCGTCGTCCGCTTCTTCCTGCTCATCCGGCCACACGCCTTTGCCATGGCGGTGGTGGTGCTGATGGCCATGGCCACCACCGTGTGCAACGTGATCGCGCCCCAGTATATGGGCGACGTGATCGATATCATTCAAAAGCGGCTGGAGGAGCGAGTGGCCACCGGCGCGGCGTTCGATTTCTCCGCCACCTACCAGAAGCTGATCATGCTGGCCGTGCTGTACGGGCTTTCGAGCCTGTTTTCCTTCGTGCAGGAGTTCGTTTCCGCGGGGGTGTCCCAGCGGCTGGTCTGCACCCTGCGCGAGCAGCTGAACGGCAAGCTCTCCCGCCTGCCCCTCAGCTATTTTGACAGGCAGACCAAGGGGCAGGTCATCTCCAAGATGATCAACGATATCCAGAACGTCAGCTCCAGCGTGCAGTCCAGCATCCTCACGGTGATGACCAGCGCCATTCAGGTGGTGGGCAGCTTTATTATGCTGATGAGCACCCGCAGCTACTGGATGGTGCTGGTGGCCGTCGGCCTGGCGCCGGTATCGGGGCTGCTTTCGTACCGGGTCTCCCGCATTTCCAAAAAATGGTTCCGCCGCTACTGGGATATCATGGGCGACATGAACGGCCATATCGAGGAGATGTACGCCGGCCACACCATCGTGCGCATTTTCGGCCACGAGGATGCCTCCATCGCGGAGTTCGCCGATATCACCCAGCGGCTGGGGCACACCAGTTTTGTGGCGCATATGATCTCCGGCCTGCTGAACCCGGCCCTCACGCTCATCAAAAACATCAACTACGTTTCCCTGTGCATCCTGGGCGGGTATCTCTACGTCAACGCGAAAAGCGGCGCCGGCATCGGGGGCCTCGGCTCCATCACCAAATTCCTGACCTATTCGGGCAATTTCTCCCAGCCCATCATCAATCTGTCCACCATCATCAACAATATCCAGTCCTCGCTGGCCTCGGCGGAGCGGGTGTTCAACCTGCTGGACGAGCCGGAGGAGGCCCCTGACTGCACGGACAACGAGCCGGAGGGGACCGCGAAGGGCCTGGTGGAATTCCAGCACGTGGCCTTCCGGTACAAGGAGGAGATCCCGCTGATCGACGACCTGTCGCTGACGGCAAAGCCCGGCAGCGTCACCGCCATCGTGGGTCCCACCGGCGCGGGCAAGACCACCATCGTCAACCTGCTGATGCGCTTTTACGACGTGAACGCCGGGCGGATCCTGCTGGACGGTACGGATATCACCACCATGTCCCGGGACGCGCTGCGGGCCAACTTCGGCATGGTGCTGCAGGATACCTGGCTGTTCCAGGGCACCATAAAAGAAAACATTCGCTACGGCAACGCGGAGGCCACGGACGAGCAGATCGAGGCCGCCGCCAAGGCCGCCCACATCTACGACTACATCATGAGCCTGCCCAAGGGCTTTGATACGGAGCTGACCGAGGACGCGGCCAACATCTCCCAGGGCCAGCGGCAGCTGATCACCATCGCCCGGGCCATCGTGGCAAATCCCGCGGTGCTGATCCTGGACGAGGCCACCAGCTCTGTGGATACCAAAACGGAACAGCAGATCCAGAACGCCATGAACACCCTGATGGCGGGCCGCACCAGCTTTGTCATCGCCCACCGGCTTTCCACCATCAAGAACGCCGACAATATCCTTGTCATGAAAAAGGGCGCCATTGTGGAGCAGGGCACCCACGAAGCGCTGCTGGCCGCCGACGGCTTCTACGCGCTGCTGTACAATTCCCAGTATACCGACGGCATTCCGCCGGAGGATTAAGCGCGGCAAAGCCGCGCAGGTGTGAGGTTGCAGGTGTGAGGTGTGAGGTGTGAGGAAATCCATTTCTGTGACAGTTCTTTCTCAAACCTGAAACCTAACACCTCAAACCTTTTTAGATTTATAATGAAAGGACCTGATCCCATGTTAAAAGGCATTTCCCCCATCATTTCCCCCGAACTG
>CAMJYF010000080.1 GCA_946409885.1 uncultured Clostridia bacterium
AGTTAATTCCCAAAGTAAATTCCACAGTGGAAGTTAGATGTGGAATTTAGTGTGGGAAACCATTGGTGGTAGAATTTAGTCTGGGAAATCTATTCTCAGGCTTGATTGAGGTTTGTTTTTTTGTAATATTGGCACCTTTTTTATGACCTTCTTTCGTTGAGTCTTGCTCTTGTCTTTAACTAAATTCAGCTATTTCTCAAAGTGTTTTCCACTACCTATCCAACTGTGGAATTTACTTTGGGAATTATCATTTTGGTGTTATTCTTTCGGTCATCAAAAATGGAAACATCTCAAAAAAAACGCACCCCTTGAGAAAGCACAAAAGGTGCGATATGCTACACTTTGCTCACTTTCCCCGTATCTGAGGGATTATAGAGATTTTGAAAAATATATAATTCCAAATTGTAGGGATTGCTCCCGTGCTCTCCGTTGTAGTGGTGTAGCTTAATCATGGAAATAAATTTGTTCCACTGAATCAATTTCTCAATTCTTGCTAAGAACACCTTCTTGTTCGTTTTTACCTTTGAAAATCCATCTGTAAGGGAGAAAAGACTGATTTGTTTATTGTTCATGCTCGTTTTGTCCCATATCATAGTCTTTTACCAGCCCTTTTTATTTCGTTGCACTTTCGTGCTGTGTTGCCTTAATGGTGCTGCTGATGATGCACAATTCGCAGGGCGATCACCCGCGTATGGAGCAGCGGAAGGGGGTCGCTTTTCAGGTAGCGGATGGCGACGGAACCGCAGCGGGGCTCCGCCGCTTTCCCCGTGGGCGTCAGGGTGACGGGCAGTGTCTGGCCGGGGGCCAGCAGGCCCCTTGCCCCGGACACGCGGTAGGGAACGCCGTCAATGCGCACGGACAGCGCCAGCACCCGTTTGCGGGGGGAATCGTTGCGGATCACGCACGCCACCGGGCCTTTTGCCGGGTCCAGCAGGCAGGAAGCGCCGCCCGGAAAGCGCAGAGAGACCCCGTCCGCCGGGCAGCGCGTCTCCAGAAACTGCGGCCGGGCCGGGTCGCTGTCCACAGTTTCCGGCCGGCCGGTCAGCAGCAGGTCGGCGATCAGCCCACGGGAGGCGTCGTCCCACCAGGACTGGCCGTGGACCTGCCCCCGGATCACCCAGGTGCGGTCGGGCAGAAAGGCCTCCGTCAAATCGTACCGGCCGGTGGGGGAAACCCGCCTGCCCGGGCCGGCCTTCGCCGTCTGTCCCTCCGGCAGGCACACGCCGCCGGAACCGGCGGCCGCGTCGATGACGCCATCGCCATCCCTCCCCCGCCCCGCCATCAGGGGCGTGCCGTCGTTCATGATGACCCACAGGCCCACGCCCGCCTGCCGCGCCTGCGACAGGATCTCCGGCAGGTGGCGCATCACGCCGTAGTGGGCGGCGTCCGTCTCCGCGATCAGACCCGCGCTTTGCGCCGGGTCCAGCAGGGTCCGCTTCATCTCCTCATAGTCCCCCACGGCGCAGCAGCTCCACAGGCCGGGGCAGTACAGCAGGCCGCCCCCCAGCGAGCGGCGCACCATGGCGTAGGCGAACTCATTGACGAGCCTTTGCGGCAGCAGCCGGGCAAAGGGCTCCAGATCCAGCTCCCACCCCGCAAAGCGCGTCAGCACCCGGGCCGCGGCCGTGGCGTTGAAAAAGAATCGGGATTTGTCGGTCTGCTGCAGTTCCCGGAACAGCGCCGTGCCCTGCCACGCGGGGGCGTTGAACACGATGCGGGCGGGCTTTTCGCCCCCGGCGTACAGGTACTGGGCGATCACCTGGCAGCCGTAGGAGCAGCCGCAGAGGGACAGCTCCTT
Organism: uncultured Clostridia bacterium; assembly: GCA_946409885.1. Taxonomy (GTDB): domain Bacteria; phylum Bacillota; class Clostridia; order Oscillospirales; family Acutalibacteraceae; genus RUG806. The sequence continues at coordinate 1,799 of CAMJYF010000080.1, forward strand.
TCCGCCGGTCAGCGCTTTCACCTCCGCCAGAAAGCGGCGGAGATCCTCCGCCACGTCCACCACGCCGCGCCGCCAGTCGTAACAGAACACAAACACGCCGTCCCCGCCCACGCGCGGGGCAAGCGCCATGGCCATGCGCGCGCCGTAGCCCACGCCCTGCCACTTGCCCGCGGCAAGAACGGCCCCGTAGGAGCTTTCCGCCGCGCCCTCGATCATAGGCCGCAGCTCGTGGAGAGAGGAGCCGTCCGGCCGGCGGTACAGCGCCCCGAAGGCCGCGTCGGCCAGGTCCCCGGCCAACTCCCGCAGACGGTCATACCGGTGGAAAACGACGGCCTGGGCCGCCCCGGCCAGAAAGCCGCCCACGCGCCGGGGCAGCAGAGACAGCGCCTCCTGATAAAAGGGGCGCTCCCGTTCCGTGCCCTTCTCCAGCAGCAGCATGGATTCGATCACCCCGGGGACGATCACCACCGCCTGCGTTGCCCCCGGCACGGGCGGCGCGGCGGGCGGCGGGGCCGATTTTTTGAAAAGAAAACGCGGTTTCGGCAGTGGCATGTCGGTCTCTCCTTTTTACGGTTTTCTGTTTTTACTCCGCGGAAGCGGTATCTCCTGTCACAGGAAAAAACGCCCGGTGAAAAAAACGCCCTCGGGGACGAAGGCGTTTTTGCGGCGGAACGGAATAATTACTCTTTTTTCTCTTTCAGCCGTTCCAGCTCGCGTTTGTACTTGTCGCGCTCGCTCATGGCGTTGGCGGCGTCGTTCAGGTAGTCGGCGATCTCGGATTTGTATTTCTCCGTCAGCTCCGCCTGCTTGCTCACGTTGTTGGCCAGGTCCAGCGCCACCAGCACCAGCGCCTGGGTCAGCGACAGGCGGCTGTCCGCCATCAGCTCGTTCAGGCGGTCGTTGATCTGCGCGGCCAGCCCCTCGATCTTTTCCGCGGGTTCTTCCGAAAGAATGGTGTAGTGCTGGTTGCCCACGGTGATCTCCACTCTGTTTTTTTCTTCCATTCTCTGTTACCTTAACCCTTTCTGAACCGCTGTTTCATCCGCTGCTCCTGCGACAGGATCTTTTTGCGCAGCCGCAGCGAGTGGGGCGTGACCTCCAGCAGCTCGTCGTCTTTTAAGAACTCCATGCACTGCTCCAGGCTCAGCACGGAGTGGGGTACCAGCCGCAGCGCCTCGTCGGAACCGGCGGCGCGGGTGTTGGTCATCTGCTTTTTCTTGCACACGTTGCAGACGATATCCTCATTCTTGGCGCACTCGCCCACGATCATGCCCTCGTAGACCTCCACGCCGGGGCCGATGAAAAGCCTGCCCCGCTCCTGCGTGTTGAACAGGCCGTAACCGGTGCTTTCGCCCGCCTCGTGGGCCACGATGGAGCCCCGCTCCCGGGTCTGGATGTCGCCCTTATAGGGCTCGTACCCGGCGAACAGGTTGTTCATGATGCCGTAGCCGTTGGTATCGGTGAGGAACTCCGACCGGTAGCCGATCAGGCCTCTTGCCGGGATCTTGAACTCCAGGTGGGTGGTGCCCCCGTCCCGGGTGCCCATGTTTTCCAGCTCGCCCTTGCGGGAGCCGATCTTCTCCATCACCGCGCCCACGTAATCCGTGGGGACCTCCACGATCAGCAGCTCCATGGGCTCGTGCAGCTTGCCGTCGATGGTCTTGTAGATGACCTGCGGGCGGGACACCTGAAATTCATAGCCCTGCCGCCGCATGGTCTCGATGAGGATGGACAGGTGCAGCTCGCCCCGGCCGGATACCTTGAAGGTATCCGTGGAGTCGGTCTCCTCCACCCGCATACTCACGTTGGTTTCCACCTCTTTGAACAGCCTGGCGCGGATGTTGCGGGAGGTGACGAACTTGCCTTCGCGCCCGGCGAAGGGGGAATCGTTGACGATAAAGTTCATGGAAAGCGTGGGCTCGTCGATCTTCACAAAGGGCAGCGGCTCCACGTGCTCCGGATCGCAGAGGGTGTCGCCGATGTTCAGGTCCTCGATGCCGGAGACCGCCACGATATCGCCCTGCACGGCGGATTCCGCCTCCGTGCGGCCCAGGCCCGTGAACTGATACAGGCGCGATACCTTCACCCGGCGCTCCTCGCCGTCGGTATTGCACAACACCACCTGCTGGCCGCTCTTCACGCAGCCGCGCTCGATGCGGCCCACGCCGATGCGGCCCACGTAGTCGTCGTAGTCAAGGCTGGAGAACAGCAGCTGCAGCGGGCCGTTTTCATCGCCCTCGGGGGCGGGGATGTTTTCCAGAATGGCGTCCAGCAGGGGGCGCATATCGCCGCTGCGGTCGTCCTTGTTCAGGGAGGCATAGCCCTCTCTGGCGGAGGCGAACACCACCGGGAACTCGATCTGGTCCTCGTCCGCGCCCAGCTCGATGAACAGGTCCAGCACCTCGTCGATGACCTCGTCCGGTCTTGCGCCGGGGCGGTCGATCTTGTTGATGACCACCAGGGGCTTTTTGCGCAGCGCCAGGGCCTTGGAAAGCACAAAACGGGTCTGGGGCATGCAGCCCTCAAAGGCGTCCACCAGCAGCAGAACGCCGTCCACCATGGTCATGATGCGCTCCACCTCGCCGCCGAAATCGGCGTGGCCGGGGGTGTCCACAATGTTGATCTTCACGCCCTTGTAGTTGACAGAGGTGTTTTTGGAAAGGATGGTAATGCCCCTTTCCCGCTCCAGATCGTTGGAGTCCATCACCCGGTCCTGCACCACCTCGTTCTCGCGGAAGGTGCCGCTCTGCTTTAAGAGCTTGTCCACCAGCGTGGTCTTGCCGTGGTCAACGTGGGCAATGATCGCTATGTTTCTGATATCTTCTCGGATGCTCAAATTTCCACCTTCAAAACAGTTTTTTCACAAATACTTATTTTACCATTATATCAGCAGAAAAGCAAGAGAAAAATAGGAATTTGTCGCGCTGTTGGCGCGACAAACAGTCGTAAGTCGTGAGTCGTAAGTCGTAAGAAAAGATACTTTTGTAAGAATGAGATGCCTTATGATGCAACGGAATACAGGAACGCCCGAAGGGCTACTTACGACTCACGACTTACGTCTTACGACTTGAGCGTCAGCTCGGCAAATCCCTCTTTTACGCGATATGCCGGTCCTCCTTGGAGATCTTTCCCACCAGAAAATAGGAGACGGCGAACAGGGCGGCCACAAAGGCGGTGAAGTACCAGCCCCCGGCGGTCTGCTCCAGGGTGGCGATGTAGTCGTATGTCCCGTGCAGCAGCACCGGGAACAGCACGCAAAGCACCCGGCACACCCGGGCGGCCAGCGGCCTGCCGTAGTTTTCGTATTTCCGCGCAAAGCCGTAAAACACGCCCATGAACACGCCAAAGCAGGCGTGGCCCGGAATGGCCGTCACCGCCCGCACCAGCGCCGTGCTGAAGCCGTAGTGCAGCACGTAGCTGATGTTCTCCCACAGGCCGAAGCCCAGCGAGGTGAACACCGCGTAGATCACGCCGTCGTACTGGCTGGTGAACTCCTCCGACTGCCAGGAGCGCCGTTTCAGGAAGATGTATTTGGAGCTTTCCTCCGCCACGGCCACGATCACAAAATACAGAATCACGTTGTACAGCACGCTGTCCTGCGGCACGACGGCGTCCAGCAGCCAGCTGCACACCCGCTCCTCCACCATGGCAATATCAGGCGCCACAAGAGCGGCGTCGGCTCCTTTTCCAGCCGGTCCGCCCGCCACACCCGCACCATCAGAAAGACGGCCGGGATCGCCGCGGCGGCGATCAGGATCACGTTATAGGTCATGATGGAACGAAACAGATAATAAAACATAGTAATACCTTTCCGAAAAATGCCGCGCCGTTTGACCGGCGCGTTTTGCTGTAATGAACCAAAAAATCAACGCCCACCCGGACAGACGGGCGGACGTTGAGGGGGAACGGTCCGTCAGATGAATGCGGTCATCAAGGTGACCAGCCACGCGAACAGGGAAACAAAGTTGTCCAGCGCGTCGTTTTTCACGGAGCGGGGTTCGCCCAGCACGTCCGCGAACAGGTTGGCGGGCAGGCGGGCGCTCATGTGGGCGGGACGCTCAATGCCCAGGGCGTACAGGGCGATGGCCGCCACGTCGCGGTTGCGGGCGAGCTTATCCAGCTGGCCGCCCTTTTTCACGGTTTTACCGGCAACGGCCAGCGTTACGTTGGTCTCGCGCATGGTAAGGCCGCCGTGGCCGCCCGCCACGGTGTGGCCGTGGTCCGCCACCACGATGAACAGGCCGTTTTCCATCAGGCCGTTGGCTTCGATGGCGTCATAGATGCGGCCCAGGTAGCCGTCCACGGTCTCGATCTGCTGAATGTACTCCGGCGCTTTGCTGCCCAGCGAGTGGCCCACGCCGTCCACGCTGTCCAGCTGCACGAAGAAAAGCTTGGGGTCGTTGCCCGCGTTGAAATAGTCGCAGATGGCGTCCGTCACGCCCTCGTCGCCGTTGTCGGGGTAGATCTTGGTGGCGTTGATATCGTTTTCAATGATGCCGTAGGCGATGTTGTCCCAGTTGACGATGGCCGCCAGCTCCGCCTCCGGGAAGGCGTCCCTCGCATACTTGAAGATGGTGGGGTACCTGGTATCGCTGGAGCGCTCATTCGCGCCGGTGCTTTCGTTGGTCATGCCGTGGGACAGATAGGAAACGCCGGTCAGCATGGCGCCCCAGTTCTGGGCGCTGATGGTGATGGTCTCCGCGCGGGCGGTGTAGTCCACCGCGCCGTCGGCAAAGGGATTATCAAGGCCCGCCAGCTTCAGAAGGTCGCGGTCAAAGTTGGGGGTGTCGGCGTCTTTGAAGAAGCGGCCGGCGCCGTCCACGCCGATGATGAACACATGGTCGTAGGCGCCGAAGGTGTCCTCCTGCTCCGCCGCGAAGGCGGGCGAAACGCACAGCGCCGCCAGCAACAGGCTCAACAGCACGCAGATGATTTTTTTCATGTTGTTTCTCCCTTTTCAATCAGAATCAAATCACGGAATCCGTGACCCGCAGCCTGATTATAACACTTTACCGGGAACTTGTACAGCCCCTTTTTTCAAAAAAAACCGCCCTTGCGTCCGCCGCGCCGGTATGGTATGATGGTACCGACAGAAAAGAAAGGGGTAATCCGTATGGCAAACGCGAAAAAGGTGGGGCAGCTGATCAAGGCCGCCAGAACGCAGGCGGGAATGACCCAGGAGCAGCTGGCCCGCAAGGTAAAAAACTGTTCCGCTTCCGACATCAGCCGCGCGGAACGGGGCGAAAAAGAGCTGACCCAGGAGCAGCTGAAGCAGGTGGCCAAGGCCACGGGCGTGACGCAGAAATCTTTGCTGGACGCGGCGAAGGGCGCTTCCTCCTCGTCTTCCTCCCCCAAGCCCCCGGCCGGGGCCAACACCACCTCCATGAAGGTGACCGCCACGGAAAAGAAGCTGGTGCAGCTGTACCGGTCGGCGGACAGCCAGACAAAAAAAGAGGTGATGGCCGCCTTAAAGGGCGAAACGGTGGAAACGCTGGTGGGCAGCCTCATCGGCAGCGCCTTCAGCGCCCTGACAGGAAAAAAGGAAATGCCGGAGGAGGACGGAGAGGATTCGTAAAAC
>CAMJYF010000081.1 GCA_946409885.1 uncultured Clostridia bacterium
CGCGTTGCGGGCGGCTGTGGGCAGCCGCGCTACCATTATACGCCTGCGGCGCGCCTTAACGGCGTAAGACGCCGTGCTACAATCATTTCGACAAATCCCTGTTTGCCGTGATCCCACAAAAATCCGTGATGATCCGGAAAAAATGCGCCCCCGCGCTGCCGTACCTCTCGGCCTCGCGGGGGTGTTACTATATATTATAGGATTTGTCTGCGGAATAAGGCCGCGCAGCACCGTTTCCGGCAATCTGCTTTTACTGCCTACTGCCCTACTCCCTATCAACCAATCTCCGGCGTCCAGTGCTCCATGGCGAAGCGGTCGGTCAGCACGTAGGAGGCCACGGGCGTGCCGTCGTTGGGGTTCAGGGTCACGTCGGAGACGGTGATGGTTCCGTCGAACACGATCTCGCCGCCCAGGCGGTAGGTATCCTCATAATTGCCGTTGTAATCGTAGCGGTCGCAGATGGGCTGGATCACGTCGCCCTCCTGCAGTTCCACGTCGGATTTGGCCACGGTGTCCGTTTCGCCGTCGGCGTAGACGAAGCGCGCGCCGGTAACGGAGGCGTTTTCTCCCGTAAAGGCGATCAGCAGCTCCGCGCGGGCGCCGTTCAACAGCACGGGCACCCGGCCGGTGGTGACGACGCTGCCGTCCGCCGCCGACGTGTCGGTAAAGTAGTAGGCCACGGGCTGGCCGTTCAGCGCCACCCACATATTGTCGTAGGCGCCGATCAGGTCGCCGCTGTCGGTCCAGCTGAAAATGTTGTCCAGGCCCAGGTCGATATAGCCGCTGCCGTCGTCCAGGAAGACGTTCAGCTGCAGGTCCGCCACGTTGGCCCACTGCTCCTCGGTCAGCTTCAGCACCGGGGTACCGTCATCGTCTTTTGTCCACACAAGGGCGTTGTTGTCGATCCGGTTGCTTTCCACCGCGTCGATCAGCTCGCTTTCGGGCACGCTGCGGTCAAAGATCCCCGCGCCGCCCAGCAGCGAGGAGAGATCCAGCCCGGAGGAGGTGGAACCGCCGCCCAGCAGAGAACCGACAAGATCCGCCACGTTGCCCGCGGAGGAGGAAGAGGAGCCCGTCATGCCGGTGAGGGAACCGAACAGAGAGCCGAAGGGGCTGGCGCTGCCGCCGCCCGCGGCCTGGCCGGTCACCTCCAGCGTGGCGAACTTTTTCACGCAGTCGGTGTAATCCTTGTCAAAGCCGATGGCGTCCAGCTGCCGCACCGCGCTGCTCACCTTGCCGGAGGACCGGTAGGGGAAGTAAGCCGAGATGCCGTAGGCGTCGGCCACCGAGGAGGAGGTCTGGTTGTATTTCACGGCGGAAAGCAGCGTGTCGGCCAGCGCCCGGCTCTCCGCCGTGTTCAGGTTCAGGGCCAGGTGGACCAGGTCGATCTGATCCAGCTTGTTGGAGCCGCCGAACTCCTTGGTATCGCCCCGCGCCTTGGAGACGGCAGCGTACCCCTTGCCGGAGATCTGCTTTGCCGTGGCGGCGGAGAAATCGGAGAGCTTCTCCCCCACCGTGGCGGAAAGCTCCGCCAGGTCGATCAGCGACAGGGTGGCCTTTTGGCCGGGGCACTTCTGCCCGCAGACGGAGACGAAGTCGTCCACGATCTGCTTGCCCAGCTGCGTGGTGGGCAGGGCGGTGTTTTTGGAAAGGGCGGTCAGCCAGTTGGTGTAGTACCAGCCGATGCCGGGCTCCGTCTCCTCGCTGGCGATCAGGTAGTCCGCGTAGGGCTCCAGCACCAGCGCGGTTTCCAGCGTGCCCATCAGGCAGGCGTCAAAGCCGATGAAATCGAAGGTGACGCCCGCGTCCTTTACCGCCTTGGCGATATCCGGCAGGGTCATGGAACCGGCGTTTCTGGTGCGCTCGTCGTAGCCGAAGCCGGAGACCGTTCCGCCGCCGTGATCCCACAGGATCAGTTCATTCCGGTCGGCGGGGTAATTCTGTTGACAGTAGCTGATAAAATCCGTCAGGGTGGCGGGCGCGGTCATGGCCTTGGTCCCCCGGTCCTTTTCCAGCAGACGGAGCTGTCCGCCGGGTTCCACCTTATAGATCTGGTTGGTAGTGTTGGAGATGCCATTGATCTTCCAGCCCTTGCAGCCGCCGGTGTAAACGATGACGTTCACCTTGTCCGACAGGGTGGCGGAGGCCATCTCCTTTAAATCGTTGGTGGCCATGCCGCTGCGGGATTCCAGATCGGTGCCGCAGAGATAGACCATCAGGGTGACCGTGTCGGAGCCGTCGCCCTTCAGCACCGTGCGCTTGGCCCGGGCGCCGGGGGCCACGGAGGTGTTCAGCTTGCCGGTGTTCTTTGTGCCGGTCCACTGGCCGGAATAGGAGCCGTTGCCGGAAAAGCTGCTCATATTGCCCAGCAGACCGCCCAGCAGGCTGCCCGCGCCGCCGCTGATATTGCTGCTTTGCTGCTGCGGCTGGGTGGCGGGCGCGGCCGTATCGTCGCCGCCCCCTCCCAGCAGGCCGGAAAGGCCGGTGCCGCCGCCCAGCAGCGCCACCACGGCGATGATGATAAAGATCAGCATTTTGCCCCGGCCGCCGCCGGAAGCCCTCTGCCCGCCGGAACCGCCGGCGCCTTCGCCCCGGCCCGCATAGCCGTCGCTTTTGCCCACGGGACCGGTGCCCAGTCCCGCGCCGTGGGTGCCCACGCTCTGTCCCGCGCCGCCGCCGACGCGCTGCCGCCCGGCCGGTCTGTTATTGGGTATGTTTGCCATAAAGATCCCTCCTGAAATAAAAAGATGAAAGATGAGAGATGAAAGATGAAAAACGAGGCTTGCGGCCGGTGATAAAAATGGGTAAGGGCAAAGCCCTTCCGCCTTTCATCTTTCCGCTTTCCTCTTTCATCATTGATTGCCTCTTCTCAGCCTTTGCCGGGGCTCAGACGGAACTGCCACTCAAACGCCCCCATGGGCAGTTCATATTCCTCCTCCGGCTGGGGGCCACAGGAATTGGAGCCCAGGCCCCGGTGGCGGTGGTCGATGTACAAATAGGTCTTTTCGCTCTTTTCCAGCTCGTCCCGGTGGCGGGCCTTCGTCAGATCCGCCAGCGTAAAATCGTGGAAGGAGAAAGAAAAGCGTCCCTCCGCCGTTAGGGCAAGGCCGTCGCCGGAGACCGTCACCCGGCGGCAATCCTGATGATTCCCCGTCTCCTGCGGCACGTCGTAAAGGAAGTTCATCTCCGTCACGTCCGCCTCGTACAGACCGATCGGGGCGTTGGCCTTGCAGTCCGGGTAGTTTTCCCCGGGGCCGCGGCCCAGCCATGCGCAATGGCGGCAGGCGCCGCTCAGCTCCAGCGCCACGCCCACCCGGGGCAGCACGGAGGGCAGGTCCTTACCGTAGGGCGTCAGGGAGACGGCCGTTTCCACCGCGCCGCCCGCCGTCACCGTATAGGTGAACAAAGCGTCAAAGCCCCAGTAGTGGCAGAAGGGCAAAAATTTGCCCCGGGCGGTGACGGTCACCTTTTCCGGCGCGTCCTCTACGGTCACGCCGTAGCAGCCGAACACCATGGTGTGGATCAGCCGGTCGCGCCATTCCCCGGCCAGCCGCTCGGAAAAGCCGATGATACCGTCGTTGTCCGTGGGGGCCCGCCAGCAGTTCAGGCGGACGGGCGCGTCCAGCAGCGTTCTGCCGTCCTTTACCAGCCCGCAAAGCAGCCCCTTGCGGAAGGTCACGGTAAAGCCGTCGCCCGTCACGGCGGCCCCATCCGCCGTCTGTCGTACCGTGTGGGCAAAGGGCAGGGGCGCGGGCGCGTCCTGGGGAAGCTCCGCCAGAACGGTCTGTTTATGGGCGACGGTTTCGTCTCCCCGGCAGAATACGCAGTCGGCGGTGATCAGCCCTGCAAGGCCTTCCGTATCCAGCGGCAGCGGAAAGAACCGCCACTCCCGGGGGCCGAGGCCCTCCAGCGGGTATTCGCCGCTTTTTACCGTCACGCCGTCCGCGTTGACGGACCAGCGCATCACCATGCCGTCCAGCGACAGGAAATCGTAAGTGTTTTTCACGCGTGCGCCGTCCTTTTCCCAGCGGACGTACACCGGCGCGGAGACCTCCTTCAGCTCCGCCCAGGCGGGCTTCGGCGTGCCGTCGCTGGTGTGGTAGCCGTCCAGCGAAAAGTTGGACCAGTGGTACACGTCCGGGAAATCGCCGCCGTAGAGGTAGCGCGGGCGGCCGTTTTTGCCCTCCGTGTAAAAGCCGTGGCTTTTGAACTCCCACACGTAGCCGCCGCAGCAGTGGTCGTGCTCATAGATCCAGTTCCAGATGTCCTCCAGCCCGCCGGGGCTGTTGCCCATGGCGTGGGCGTATTCCAGCAGCAGCAGCGGGCGGCCTTTCTCCGGGGAGGAATCCCGCAGGGTTTTCATGGGCATGTAGCCGGTCTGGATAAAGCTGTCCCGCGCGTTGCCGCGGTCGAAGGAATCCCGCACGGCCTTTTTCACCTCGCGGGCGCGCAGCCAGTCTGCGCAGCGCCGGTCGTTTTCACCGGTGCCGCACTCGTTGCCCACGGACCAGATATTCACGCAGGTCTCGTTTTTGTGCAGCAGGTACATGCGGGAGATGCGGTCAAAGAACGCGTCGAACCAGGCGGGGTCCTTGTTCAGCACCCCCTGGTCGCCGGTGGTCTCCGCCCCGTGGGATTCGCAGTCCGCCTCGTCCATCACGTATATGCCCAGCTCGCTGGCCAGCTCGTAAAAGACCGGCTGGTTGGTGTAGTGGGAGCAGCGGATGGCGTTCAGATGGTTGGCCTTGATGTCCCGCAGCTCGGCTTCGATCTGCGCCGCCGTGATGGCCCGGCCCTCCCGGGCGTTGTTTTCGTGGCGGTTCACGCCCTTTAAGGTGATGGGCCTGCCGTTCATCGTCAGGTGAACGCCCTCGATGGCGGAAACGGCGATGCCGGCCCGCTTGGTATGGGTCTCCGTCACCGCGCCGTTTTCCATGATTTCAAAGTAAACCGTGTAAAGGTAGGGCTGCTCGGCGTTCCATTCCGTGGCGTTGGCCAGGGGCAGAAAGGCCTCGCCCTGCGCCGCAAAGGGCTGTTCCGTTACGGCCAGCGCCGTCCCGTCCGCGTCGCAAAGGGTCAGGCGCAGCGCGGCTGGCGTTGGGCCCACGGTCCCTTCGTATTTTACGGTAAAGCCCGTTTTGTCCGGCAGCAGCGTGTAATCCCACAGGGCGTTTTCGCCGGTATACACCAGGTACACATCCCGGAAAATACCGCTGGCCATCAGCATATCCTGATTTTCCAGGTAGGAGGCGTCGGAGTAGGTCCACACCTTTACCGCCAGCAGGTTGTCGCCGTCGCAAAGATAAGGGGTCACGTCGAATTCCGCCGGAACGCGGCTGCCCTTGGAAAAGCCCACATATTGCCCGTTGAGCCACACGCAAAAGGCGTTATCCACGCCTAAAAAGCGCAGCGCCGCCCGGCCGCGGGGCTTTTTTGCCGTGAACTGCCTGCGGTACAGGCCCACGGGGTTGGGCCCGTGGATGTAGGGCGGGTCGTAGGGGAAGCAGTAGCGCACGTTGGGATAAAAGCAGGTGCCGTAGCCGTGGAACTGCCACATGGCGGGCACGGGCAGCGCGTCCCAATCACCGCCAAACGACGGATCAAAAAACGGCGCGCCGTCGTCCTCTTCCCGGTAGGCGAACTGCCAGCTGCCGCTGAGCAGCTGCACCCGGTCAGATTCCGTAAAGTTTTTGTGGGTCACCCCCCGCTTTTGCGCGGGCAGCAGCAGCTCCCGGGCGGGCAGGCGGTTTTCCCCCAAAGTGTGGGGATCGGATAAAAAAGAGGATTGAAACATGATCGGGTTCTCCCTTAAAAGAAAATGTTACCAGATTTCGCGCCGGAATGCAAGCGACGTTTTTTTGCCGGAAGGCGCATTTTTTTTGCCGGAAGACGCCGCCGCGTCTTTTGCCGCAAACAGGCGCTCAACGGCGCTGCGCTTCATAGGAAACGCGGCGGAACCCACGCGCCGCCCGGAGAGATCTCCCTGCCGCGGGCGCAGGTGCGTCAGGCGGCCGTTTTGCCGAACAGGCGGGTGAAGAACCAGGCGATCTTGTGGAAGAACAGGACCAGCCTGCCGGAAAATCCCTCATGGGCCTGGTGGCAGTAGGGGCAGCCGCCGTCGTCCACGGTCGCCTGCGCCTCCACGGGTTCGCTTACGTCCCCGTAGGCGTTCTCCGCGGTCACGATCAGACGGTATTCGCCGGAGGCCAGCCCGGTCAGGGTCAGCTCCACGGTCTCCTGCTCCACCGCCCGGTAATAGCAGGGCAACGTCCAGCTTTTGGCCGCGGTTCTGCCGGAGGCGTCCACGGCCCTGATCCGGTACAGGGTGACGGGCATGCCGTCCGTGGATCTTGCCGCGGGCACGGTCACGGTACAGCCGCCCACGGCGGGGGTCACGGCAAGGGCAGTATCCGCGTCAAAAGCGGGGGCCGACGCGGCGGCCTTGCGCTTGGCGGGAGTATAGGGGCGGTTGGCCGGATCGGCGGGGTTGTCCAGCACGTATTCCACCAGGCACTTTTCGGCCAGCACGTCCATACCGCGCAGGCGGAGGCGGTTGTTGGCGTCCACCTCCACGATCCAGCAGGTGGCCGTTTCATGGCTGTCGGCGGGGTGATAGGTGCCGCCGACGTTGAACTCGGAATAGTAGATGGCGCCGGTGCCCACGGCGGTGAATTGGCCCTGCCAGAGGGAGCGGGGGTCATTCAGGGGATAGTGGGAATGGCCGCTGAAATCCACCACCTGGGGGAACTGCTTCAGGATGGAGGTGAAGTAGCCCATGCCCCAGCCGTCGTCCAGCGAGCTGCCGTACACGGTGCCGCGCACGTGCTCGTGATGGGTCACAAAAATGGGCTTATTGGGGTCCTCCTTGGCGGCCTCGGTGAGCTGTTTTTTCAGCCAGGTCTGCTGCGCTGCGGAGTAGTGGACGCCATCCAGGGGGGAGGCGGACACACCGATGAAGTGGTAGCCGTTGATCACCACGTGGAAATCGGGATCATTGCCGGAGATGGAGGAATAGTAGCCGCGCATCTCCTTGCGGGGCATTTCGTAGCCGTCGTGGTTTTTGGCAACCACGCCCACAAATTGGGTGCCCTCCCGCAGGGAGCCGTGGACCGCCTCGATGAACCGGTCAAATTCCGGCTTGGTGCCGTCGTTGGTCAGGTCGCCGGAGACCATCAGCGCGTCCAGCGCCGGGTAGGCCGCGTCGGCGTCCGCAATCGCATAGGCCATGTCCAGCATCTTGCGGATGCGGTAAGGCATACCGTCGTCATCCCGCACGTGGGTATCGCTGGCGGCGATAAAGCGCAGCACCGGGACGAAGGGC
>CAMJYF010000082.1 GCA_946409885.1 uncultured Clostridia bacterium
ATTCTTCATCTATTTGTTTAAAATGAATTTGCTTTATATTATATTCAATAATTATGATTTGTCAAGTACCGCGCCGATTTTAGCGCCCGCCCAGGTAGGCGCAGGCGGCCAGGGCGGCGGCGGCGCCGTCGGCGGCGGCGGTGGTGATCTGCCGGACCGCCTTTGTGCGGCAGTCCCCCGCCACAAACACGCCCTCCAGGGGGGTGCGGCAGCTTTCGTCCGCTTTGACATAGCCGAATTCGTCCAGCAGGCCGGTATCTTTTAAGAAATCCGTGGCGGGGGCCAGGCCGATGGCTACAAACACGCCCTCCGCCGCCAGCGCGCTTTCCGCTCCGGTGGCGGTGTTGCGGATAGTTGCGCCCGTCACCGCGCCGTTTTCGCTGAGAATGCCCGTGACCACGGAATCATAGACCGCTTCCACGTTGTCCTTTGCCAGCAGGGCGTCCGCCAGCTTTTTTTCGCCGGTCAGCGTGGGCAGGTTCTGCACCAGGATCACCTTTTTACTGGTCTCGCTCAGCAGGGTCGCCTCCTGCAGGGCGGAGTTGCCGCCGCCCACCACGATAACGGTCTGGCCGCTGTAAAAGGCGCCGTCGCAGACCGCGCAAAAGGAAACGCCGCCGCCGATCAGCTCCTCCTCCCCGGGCACGCCCAGATGGCGGTGGGCCGCGCCGGTGGCCACAATAACGCTGCGGCCCTCAAACACGCCATCCTCCGTATACACCTTTTTTACGCCGTTTTCGTCGGCCACGCGGGTGACGGTCTCCATCTCGAATTCCGCGCCCTGGGCGATGACCTGCTCCATCATTTTATCGGCCAGCTCGTTGCCGGACAGGGCCGCAAAGCCCGGATAGTTTTCTATTTTGGGGGAAAAGGTGATCTGCCCCCCGAACACGCCCTTTTCGATCACCAGCACGGATTTTTCCGCGCGGCGGGCGTACAGCGCCGCGGTCAGCCCCGCGGGACCGGCCCCTATGATAATGATATCGTACATCTCGTATTCCTTCCGCCGTTACACGGCTTTAAAGTATTGCAGCAGCACCCAGCCTGTCACACCGCGGTGGGTGATCATGCCCCAGTAGACGTCCTTGCCGGAGCTTTTGTCGCAGTACAGCTCCTTGACCGTAACGATCTCGCCGGGATTGATCAGATCCATCACAGCGTTGCTCATATAGGGCTGGGGATGCATCCTCACGTTAAGGGAGGAGATACAGGCGTAGGCGCCTGTTTTATAGGCGGCGGGCGGGTCCTTTTCCGGTTCCCTGCCCGGATCGTCGGCGGGGTCCTTGCCGGGATCATCCGCAGGATCGTCGAAGGGATCTTCCCCGGGGTCTGTGGGAGTGGATTGGCCGGGATCGGTAGGGGTGACCTTGCCGGGCTTGGGCGGCGCCGCCTTGCCGAACTGCGCGTCGTCCTCCAGCCCCACGGAGGCCCGCAGGATCAGGCGGGCGTCCTCGGAGGACACCAGCGCGGTGCCGTCCGCGATCACGTGGCAGGCCTTGTCCCGCCAGGCGAGCGCCTCATCCAGCTTAACGGAACGCCGCAGGGCGATCCGCGCGTCCGCCGGGGAGATCTCCCCGTCCCCGTCCGCGTCGCCGTACACAACGGCGGTATAGAAGCGGCCGCCGGGGAACAGCACGGCCATGCCGCTGCCCACCGGGGCGGTCCCCTCCACGGGCAGGTTATCCGCGCCGCGCATCACGGTACCGGCGGGGCACTGCAGCAGCAGCTCCGCTGCGGTCAGCCCGCGGGAGACGATGATATACTCCCCTTCCGCCTTCGCCCTGTCGCCGTCGGTCAGCGTCACGTTGTATTCGGCGGCGGGCACCGTTTTCGTCTGCCGGCACACGACGCAGGTCAAAATGACGCTGTCGCCCTTTTCCGCCGTTTTGACAAAGCGATGTCCCACGGGATCTTTCAGCGCGCCCCTGTCCAGCAGCGCAGCGCAGTCCGCGCAGTAGGTGCAGCCGGAAAACCGCGGCGCGTCGCACTTTGCCGCGTCCTCATACAGCAGCACGGTGTTTTCGTGGGAGCAGTCTTCCCCGCTCCCGTTGATCTCCGCCAGGGCCGCGTCGCCGTAGACCAGACCGGCGGGACGGTTGACCGACCGCAGCCCTTTTACGCCCGCGAACGCGCCGTCGCTGAGGATCTTGATCCCGTCAGGCAGACGGATGCTGTCGATCTGCTCCGCGCCCCGGAACGCGCCGGAGGCGATTGTCCGATAGTTGCCGCCGACGGTATACACGTTTCCGGCGGCAGTTTCGTCCTGATGGGGATCAGTGTCCGTAGCAGGATCCGTCGCCGTAGCCGGGTCGGTGGCCGTAGCCGGGTCCGTCGCTGTAGCGGGATCCGTCGCCGTAGCCGGGTCCGTCGCCGTGGCCGGATCGGTGGCCGTGGCGGCGTTCCGCGGGGCCTCTCCGTCCGCGTCCGTCTGTTGCGGATAAGACACCGCCGCCCGCAGCAGGTTCACGCCCAGCTGCAGATCCCGGTTCCCGGACCGGGCAAGAACGGAAAAGGCGGTGCGGGTAAAGGCGTCCGCGCCGATCTTCGCCGTGCCCTCAAAGGCGGCGGCGGTCAGCGAAACGCAGCCGTTGAACGCGTTGGCGCCGATCTCCGTCACCCCGGCGGGGATGACGATCTCCTTCAGCCCGGCGCAGTTTTCAAAGGCGGATTCGCCGATGGTCTGCAGGCCCGCGGGCAGGGAGATCTCCTCCAAAGTGCGGCAGTCCCGGAACGCGCCGGGGGCGATGGCGGTGATATTCGCGCCCACCGTCGCCGATTTTTCGCTGACGGCAGGTTTGTAGAGCAGCAGGAGGCTTTTGCCGTTGAGGGCGCCCCCCGCGAAATCATTGAACCACTTGGTTCCGGTGAAGGCGTCCAGCCCCACGCTGACAAAGTTGGTGTAATTGCCCGCCTCTTCCAGCGCGGCGCAGCCGTAAAACGCGCGGGCGCCCACCGTATCCACGGCGGCGGCGTTTTCCACGTTTTTCAGCGCCACGCAGTTCATGAACAGCTCCTCCGGCAGGGCGGTAAGGCCCGTGGGCAGCGAAACGTTGGCAAGCGTGCCGCAGTTTTCAAACGCGCCGTTTCCAATGGAAACGCAGCCGTCCGGCAGCACGGCGGCGGTAAGGGCGGAGCAGCCGGAAAACGCGGCCTCCCCCAGCGCTTTCAGCCCGCCGGGCAGGGAGACGTTCAGCTGTTCGCAGCCCGCGAAGGCCCGGTCGCCGATCGCTTCCACCGAGGAGGGCAACACCGCGTCCTTCAGCGCGGGGCACCGGTAAAAGGCCTCCTCCGGAACCGTTTTCAGGTTTTCCGGCAGCAGCACGGCGGTCAGCGAGGCGCAGGAAGCAAACGCGCCCTTGCCGATCACGGTGTTCGCCCCGGCAAAGGTCACCTTTGTCAGCCCGGCGCAGCCCATAAAGGCCCTGTCCCGCACCCGCGACACGGCGGCGGGAATGGTGTACTCCCCTTCCGCCAGCCGCGAAACCGTAATGATCTCCGTGCGGGCGGCGTTATAGACCACGCCGCTGGCGTCGGTGATAAAGTGTTCGTTCCGCTCGCTGAAGATCAGGTCCGTCAGGCTGTCGCAGTCCGCCACGGCGCTTTCCGGCAGGGCGGTCAGCCCCTGGCCGAAGGAGAGCTTTTCCAGCGACGGGCAGCCCTTAAAGGCCTGTTCACCGATCTGCGCCACGGAATCCGGCAGCGCGACGGAGGTAATCAGGTCGTTATCTTTGAAAGCGCCCATGCCGATAACGGCCACGGGGGCGCCGCCCAGCGCGGCGGGCACCGTCACGTCGCCCCTGACGGAGTCATCCACGGCGATGATCACCGCCTGCCCGTTGGACACCACGTAGGTGAAGCCGTTTTCCGTCTTCGCGGCGGCCGAAGGGATCGCGGCCGGGGCGGGCAGATCGGGCTGCGCCTCCGTTTGTGTGGCGGCGGAGGGCGTGGCCCCGGAATGCGTTGCTTCGGAGGGCGTGGCCGCCGTGGGTGTGGCGGCTGTCTCCGTGGCGGCGGTTTCCCCTCTCGCCGTCAGCGCCCCACGGGGGGCGGCGTCGCGCAGGCTGCCGCTGTGGGCAAACGCCGCGAACACCGCGGTAAAGGTCAAGGCCAGAGAGAGGAACACCAAAAGCTGTACGCGTATGTTCTTTTTCATGATCGTCAGTCCTTTATTGTAATATAGTCTGTCCCGCCGCGCGGGAAGGGTATATTTCATCTTTCATCATTGCCGCGCCGGGCGCGGCCGTTACAGCGACGCGAACGTTTCCGCGCCGCGGGTGACCAGGCGGCGGTACAGCAGCAGATCGACTGCCGCCAGCAGCAGCACGTCCGCGCAAAGGGCCAGCTCCATGGGCAGCAGGAAGGACAGGCCTGCCCACACCCCGGCCAGCACCACCACTGCGCCCATGGCCCCGAACATGGCGATGAACACGGCCATGCCGGTTTTCACGGCCTGGTTTTCGTTTTCCCAGTCCAGCACCGGGTACTTCAGGCCACACAGCAGGCCCAGCAGCCCCTCGAACACCACAAACAGCAGGGGCATGACAATGCCCAGCGCCCACTGCGCCGGGGTGGCCTCCACCGCAAGACAGACCAGCACGCTGGCGATGACCGAAGCGGCGCCGGAAACCGCGCAGTGGAATTGCAGCTTGGCCCGCAGCACGGCCGCCGGATGGATGGGGGCGGAACGCAGGATCCACAGGGATCTGCCCTCCAGCGAAACGGAGGGGGCGGAGATATCCGTCATGGAGGCCAGCAGGCACAGGGCCGTGGCCAGCACGGGGAAGAGGTACTGGGGCGGGACCGCCCCGCCGCGGAACAGCACGGCGATGGATTCCCGTTTGACCAATATCAGCACGCCCACGGCCACCTCCATCACGGCGCCAAGGCCCGCGTTGAGCATATAGCCGGAGGAGGAGACGAACCGCTTGGCCTCTTTGCGGAACAGGGAAGCCGCCGCGCTGCCGCCGCTGTAAGCCTGCTCCTTATACTCCTTTTTCGCCGCCGACCGCACGGTGGTGACGTTTTTGAAGAAGGTGCGGTCCAGGATCCAGAAGGCGAGGGCGAAGGGGACCAGCAGGCAGGCCAGCGTGCCCGCCAGCGCTTTTACGTCCCCGTTGGCCACGGCTGTGCCGATCCACCGCAGCAGGAACACGGGGTGCAGCGCCTGCGCCACATAGCCGCCCATATAGCTCAGGCTTTCCACCCAGGCGTTGGATTTGTTGATAACGTACATATAGGCCGCCAGAAACAGCAGGGAAAACACCGTGGTGATGACGCTTTTGTTGCGCACCCGCCGGGTGGCCAGCGAAATGAGAAAGCCGAAAAGGGCGCTGAGCGCCAGCGAAAACAAGGGCAGCGACAGGCTGATGAGCAGGAAGGCGACCACCCCCATGGCGGAAACGGGATACCGCACCACCCACATCAGGCCCGCCGCGCCGGAGACGATCAGGTTGATAAAGCTGTTCATCACCCAGATCATGAACAGGCGGGATACCAGTATATCCCGGGGCCGGATGGGCATGGCCAGCAGAAGGTCGTTATCCTTCGCCTCGTACAGCTGGGCCTTGGCGGTGAACACCGTGCCCACGAACATCACCGCGAAATCCAGCAGCGCCCACACGGAAAAATAGGTCCACGCCAGCCCCTGCGCCATAAACGCCTGGGCCATCATGGAAAAGTTGCCGATAAACAGGAAGCCGAAGGTGACGACCACATACGCCGCCAACAGGGCCAGAATGACGGCCTTGTTGCGCTCCTTGCCGTTTTTGGTCTTGCTTTTGCCCAGATACAACTGTTTGAAGGAGGCAAGACGCACCCTCATCAATGCTTTCAACGCGCTCATTTTTCCAGCTCAAGGAACACGTCCTCCAGCGAGGCGTTCCCCTTTACCTCCTCCATGGTGCCGCTGACTACCAGCTTGCCGTTTTTGATGATGGCCACCTTGTCGCAGAGCTTTTCCGCCACCTCCAGCACGTGGGTGGAGAAAAAGATGGCGCCGCCCCTGTCGCAGTGCTCCCGCATCATCACCTTTAAATCGTGAGAGGAGGCGGGGTCCAGCCCCACAAAGGGCTCATCCATCATAATGAGCTGCGGCTGGTGCAGCCACGCGGCGATGATGGCCAGCTTCTGCTTCATGCCGTGGGAATAGGACTGGATGGGCTGGGCCAGGTCCTGATACAGGCCGAAGCGTTCGGCCAGCGTTTTCACGCGCTCGGTCCGTTCCGCCCCCACGCCGTAGATATCCGCCACAAAGTTCAGGTACTTGATGCCGGAGAGAAAGTCGTACAGATCCGGGTTATCCGGAATGTAGGCCAGCGTCTTTTTGGCCCCGATGGGATCCGCCGTGATATCGTGTCCACAGACGGTGACGGTGCCCGCGTCAAACCCCAGCAGGCCGCAGCAGGATTTCAGCGTGGTGGTCTTGCCCGCCCCGTTGTGGCCGATAAAGCCGTAGATCTCCCCCGGCGCGATGGAAAGCGTCAGATCGTCCACCGCCTTTTTATCACCGTAGATTTTTGTCAGATGGTCTATTTTCAGCATAGATAGAGTCCTCCATAGCATACAGCCGCAGCTATTTATGATAAAAGTGAAAAGTTGAAAATATTTTAACTTTTCACTTTCAACTTTTCACTTTCACCTTTCTCCTTCTCTTCCATCGGAATCACAATGATCTCCTTCTTCCGTTTTTCCGCGCATTTTACGGTATAGGCGGTGCCGCCGGTAGGGGTGCCGTCCCACACGGCCAGCACCAGATCGGCCCGGTCCACCATATAGGCGTCCCGCAGCTGCATACAGAAGGGCGTGTACCGGTCCTGCAGCACGGTGACCGTGTCCGCCCGGGACAGAATATCCGTATAGACCGCTTTGTCCTCTTTGCTCCAGCGGCTTTCCTGCCCCCGGCAGGGGACGGCGCATTCCAGCGTGATCTCAGGGAACAGCTCCTTCAGCTTCAGCACGCTTTGGGCCGCGTAGGTATCCACCCCCAGCGCCATGCCGGAGATGAAATGCCGCACGCCACGCTCCTGGATGAGCCGCAATACCGCGCCGGTGATTCGGTTTTTCAGCGCCGTTTCCGCCGCCCCGCCCCGCTGAAATCCCAGCTTTTCCGGTCGGTGGCCGGTGAAACAGCAGGTAAGCCCCTGCGCCATGGCGTTCCTCTGTCAAATAAAGTTTATTTGATTATAACACAGGTTCATGTGATTGTCAATGTTTTTTTGCCGTCTCGTTCCGGCGCTTGCGGTTTTTTGCCAGAAAAAAACGGGAAATTTCCTTTTATTTCCTGTCAATTGAAGATAACGTATTGAAATATGCGACTGGATA
>CAMJYF010000083.1 GCA_946409885.1 uncultured Clostridia bacterium
GTCGCAAGTCGCAAGTCGTGAGTCGTAAGAAGCCCTTCGGGCGTTCCTGTATTACTTAAAAATTACCACTTTTTTACCTCACAAAACACTTTCTTTCTTACGACTTACGACTCACGACTTACGACTAAAAAAACGATCAAAGGAAAGGACTTAACAAAACCATGAAAACCTTCGTATTCCAGGGTGATTCCATCACCGACGCGGGCAGAAGCCGCGACAACGACGATTACAGAGGCAACGGCTACCCCACGCTGGTGGCGGCGCGGCTGGGCGCGGACCGTCCCGGCCAGCTCCGCTTTCTCAACCGGGGCGTCAGCGGCGACCGGGTGGTGGACGTCAACGCCCGCATCCGGCGCGATCTCATCAACCTGAAGCCGGATTACCTCTCCATCCTCATCGGCATCAACGACGTGTGGCACGAGCTGAACGGCAACCGCAACGGCGTGGCCAACCCCAAGTACTTCCGCACCTACTGCGAGATCATCGAAGAGGTGCTGGCCATGTGCCCCGGCGTAAAGATCTTTATTCTGGAGCCCTTTGTGCTGAAGGCCGCCGCCACCGAAGGGGACTGGGGCGTCTTCCGGGCCGAAACCGCCCTGCGGGCGAAGTCCGCCAAAGCCGTGGCGGAAAAATACGGCCTCGTCTTTGTGCCGCTGCAGGAGAAATTCGACCGGCTGTGCGAACAGGCGGCGCCCTCCTACTGGCTGCTGGACGGCGTTCACCCCTCCGCCATGGGCCATCAGGTCATTGCCGACGCCCTCTGCGAGGCGTTTGAACGGGCGTGACCCCGCGCCGGCCGCCGTTTTCATCCACCCGCCGGAAGAACCCCTTCCGACGGTTTTTTCGTCGCGTGTCGGATTGTCATATCTGTGTGCGCTTTCAGTAAACAATAATCAATTTCCCTGCCATTTGTTGACAGATCCGCGGTAAAAAATTATAATATTCTGGAATCATTCTATCATCGGCAGCGGAGGGCAGCGTATGGCTCGTTACAAGGCCGCCTTTCTGGCGGATATCCACTATTTCTCCCCCCGGCTGGGCACGTCCGGCCGGGCGTATGAGCTGCGCAGCGGCAGCGACCAGAAGTGCCTGGCGGAAAGCGGCGCCGTGGTGGACGAGGCCTTCCGCCTGCTGGCGGAGGGCGACGCGGACTGTGTGTGTATCGCCGGGGACCTGACCAACGACGGCGAGCGGGTCAGCCACGACGAGATGCTCGCCCGCATGAAGGCCCTCAACGAAAAAAAGCCCGTCTACGCCATCACCTCCACCCACGACTGGTGCTCCGACGGCCGCGCCCGCCGCTACCGGGGCGGCGAGACCTTTTGGGACGTGGAGACCTACGGGCCGGAGGACCTGCCGGAGCTGTACCGCTGCTTCGGCGAGAAAGAGGAGATCGCCTCCTTCCGCACCTCCCGGGGCTTTGATTCCCGGGTGTTCCGCCTCAGCGATACGCTGCGGCTGATCGCGGTCAACGACGACTGCGACGGCGAGGGCGGCCGTTCCGGCTATTCCCCGGCGCACCTGGCCTGGATGACGGAGCAGATCAAAAAGGCCAAAGCGGAGGGCGCGTACGTGATCGCCATGGAGCACCACCTGCTGCTGCCGGGCCTTGGCAGGCTCATCAACGGCGGGCAGATGATCGCGGACAACGAAACCGCCGCCGCTGCGCTGGCGGACGCCGGCCTGCGCCTGATGTTCGTGGGCCACTCCCACATGATGCGCACCACGGAATATGTTTCCCCCGCCGGCAACAGGATCACCCAGATCAACCTGGGCTCCCTCACCGGTTACCCCGCCCCCATCCTGTACCTGACGGTGGAGGACGGCAGGGCCCGGGCGCAGGTGGAGTTCCTTCAGGGCTTCGAATATCAGGGCAAGCGTTATGGCGCGGATTTTTTCCGGGACCACACCGCCAACGTGCTGCTGCACCTGCTCAACGCCGCCGCCACCGACAAGGAGGACCTGCGGGAGCGGCTGGCCGCGGACGGCATCCGGATCCCGCAATACGATACGCTGTATCCCCTCATCCGCAGGGCCGCCAAAAAGGCGCTGACCGTGAAGGTGGGCGCGGCGGGCCGTCTGCTGAACGCCCTGACGCTGGGCAAGGGGGCGGATAAAAAGGATATCAGGGCGGTAAAGGACGACAGGCTTTTGCCGCACATCATAGACGACTTTCTCAACGTGTTCGACGGGTCGTATCTGGCCCGCTCCCAGCAGGAGGAGGTCAAACGCATCACCGTCAGCGTGGGGCAGTGTCTTTCCCCGCTGGTGGGCAGGCTGCCCCTCGGCAAGGGCAAAAAACAGAGCATTCAAAAAACCACGGACCAGATCGGGGCCATTGCCCGGGAGCTGATGTACCCCGCCGGGCCGGATACCATGGATTGGGAGGTCGCCTTATGAGTCTGCGGCAGGACGCGCTGGCCATTGCCGCGGCGGCCATCCGGGCCGCGGATCCCTATGATACCACCTGCGCGGCGCTGCGCAGGTACCTGCCATGGGACCGGTCCTTTACCGTGTTCAGCATCGGCAAGGCCGCCATCCCCATGGCCCGGGCCGCGGCGGATACCCTGGGCGGCCGCATCCGGCAGGGGCTGGCCGTCACCAAGTACGGCCACACCGGGGATTTTTCCTCCCCGTTTTTTCAGGTGATCGAGGCGGCCCACCCGGTCAGCGACAAAAACAGCCTGCGGGCGGCCGAAACGGCCCTTGCCATCGCCAAAGGGCTGGGGGAGGACGATATGTCCGTGGTGCTGCTCTCCGGCGGCGGCAGCGCCCTGTTTGAAAAAAGCCTGATCCCGCCGGAAACCCAGCGGGAATTGACGGAAAAGCTGCTGGCCCGGGGCGCGGCCATTGAGGAGATCAACGCCGTGCGGCGGCGGGTTTCGGCGGTGAAGGGCGGCAAATTCGCCGCCGCCTGTTACCCCGCCAAGGTGGCCACCTTCGCCCTGTCGGACGTGCTGAGCAACGACAAAAGCGTCATCGCCTCCGGCATTACCGTGGCGGACGAAACGCCGGACGCCTTCGTCAGGGCCGTGGCGGACAAATACCTGTATGATATGGGCAAATCCATATTGGAATCTTTGTATATCACGCACAACGCGCGTATCAACGACGGCGGCTACCACTTTGTGGGGGATATCAACCTGCTGTGTGAGGCGGCCAAAGCGCGCGCGGAGGAGTTGGGCTATACGGCGGAGATCGTCAGCCGTTCCCTTACGGGGGAGGCCCGGGACCGGGCGCGGGAGATTACGGCAAACGTTCCGGACCGCCCCGGCAAATGCGCGTACCTCTACGGCGGCGAGACCACCGTCACCCTGACCGGGCGCGGCCTTGGGGGCCGCAATCAGGAGATGGCGCTGGCGGCGGCCATCGCGCTGGAGGGCCGGGAGGGGATCGCCTTCTGTTCCGTCGGTTCGGACGGCACGGACGGCCCCACGGACGCGGCGGGAGGCTTTGCGGACGGCAGTACCTGCGCCGCCATGCGGGCGGCGGGCGTCTCCCCGGAGGAGGCGCTGGCCAACAACGACAGCTACCGCGCCCTGCAGGCCGCCAACAATCTGATCGTCACCGGCCCCACCGGCACCAACGTGAACGACATCACCATGGTGCTGACGGATGGGTAAACGTTATTGGGAAAGAGAAAATAAAAAAAGGAAATAAGGTGTAAACGGAGAGATTCGTGTGGAAAAGAAACTTTGCTGTATGACGGGCGCCACGGGGCACGTGGGATACGCGCTGCTGATGGAGCTGCAACACTATGAGGACCGGGACGTGCGCATCATCCTGCGCAAGGACCCCGGCATTTTCGAGGGGCTGCGCTGTGAAAAGGTCAAGGGCGATATCACGGACTATGAATCGCTGATCCGGGCCTTTCAGGGCGTGGACATCGTGTACCATATCGCCGGGTGCGTGGAGATCAAGCCCGGCAATGAGGAGCACGTTTACAACATCAACGTGAACGGCACCAAAAACGTGCTGCGGGCCGCCCGCAAATGCGGGGTCAGGCGCGTGGTCTATATGTCGTCGGTGGATACCTACGTCCCCCTGCCGGATAACCAGGAGATGACGGAGGTGTACCACTACGATCCCGACCTGCTGGAGGGCACCTACGCCAAAACCAAGGCGGAGGCCACCCAGCTGGTGCTGGACGCCAACAAGCCCGGCGTGCTGGAAACGGTGGTCTGCCAGCCCAGCGCCTGCATGGGGCCCTACGATTTCAAGGTGTCCAGCGTGGGCAGCATGATCCGCATGTTCTCCACGGGCAAGTTCCCCATCACCATGACCTTCGGCGGCTACAACTTTGTGGACGTGCGGGACGTGGCCAAGGGCACCGTGGCGGCGGGCGACAAGGGCGGCGCGGGCGAGGTGTATATCCTCTGCAACAAGTCCTGCACCGTGGATGAGTTCATCCGCTCCCTGGCCAGCGCCAGCGGCAACAAGCCGCCGAAAATCAAGCTGGGCAAGCGGCTCATCGACGTGGCCGCGCCGGTGATGGAGTTCTATTACAAGACGACGGATGAAACCCCGCTGTTCACCCGCTACGCCATCCGCAAGCTCTGCTCCAACTGCAACTTCTCCTACGCCAAGGCGGAGCGGGAGCTGGGTTACCACCCCCGCCCGCTGGAGGAAAGCCTGAAGGATACCATCGAGTGGCTGGTGGGCGAGGAGGAGCGCCTGAAGGCGGAGGCGGAACAGCGCGAGCGGGAGGCCAAGGCCCAGGCGGAGGAGGCCCGGCGCCGCGCGGAAGAGGCGGAGCAGCGGGCCAAGGAAGCCCAGCAGAAGGTGTTTGAGGAATACGAGCGGGCCGAGGCGGAGCGCCTGAAGGCGGCGGAAGCCCAGGCCCAGGCGGAGGAAGCCGCCCGCGCCAACGCCAAGCGGGAGAAGAAGGAGGCCAAAGCCGAGGAGCGCCGCCAGGAAGAGGAGGACGCGCTGAAGGCGGAGGAAGAAAAGCTGCGCGCCAAAGAGGAAAAGCAGCGCCTGAAGGACGAAAAGAAAAAGCTGAAGGAAGCGAAAAAGCAGACGAAGGAAGAATAACCCTATGGGATATATCAGAAAGAGGACCGAGGAGCTCACCTGTTTTCAGGAGAGCGCGCCCCTGCTGCCGGAGACGGATTTCGGCAACGATTTTGTGTGCGTCTACGGCATCGACCCCGGCATGCCGCAGCGGGTGAAACAATACCGGGAGCGGGGCTACGTGGTGCACCTGATGAACGGCATCGCCTGGGGCAGCTTTCAGGATTATATGAGCGGCCAGTGGGACGGCCGCGAGCATTACGACGAGATGCAGCGCAGCCGCGACGGCTCCATTACCGGGGAGTTTGTCCATTCCACCGGCTACATGGTGCCCACCGTCTCCTTTACCGACTACCTGACCGAAAAGCTGAAGGTGGCCGTGGACGCGGGTGTGGAGGCCATCCACGTGGAGGAGCCGGAGTTTCTGAATGACGGCGGCTACAGCGACGCGCTGAAGCGGGAATACCGGCTGTTCTACCATGAGGACTGGACGCCGCCCCACGAAAGCGTGGACGCCCACTACCGGGTGGCGCGGCTGAAGGCGTGGCTCTACCGCCGGGCCATCGAGCGGGTCAGCCAGTCTTTGCGGGAATACGCGCTGGTAAAATATGGCCGGGTGCTGCGCTTTTACGTGCCCACCCACAGCCTGCTGAACTACGCCCAGTGGAAGGTGATGAGCCCGGAGGGCATGCTGACGGATATCCCCTCGCTGGATGGCTACAAGGCCCAGATCTGGATGGGCACCAGCCGGGAGGCCAACGTGTTCCGGGGCGTGTATAAAGAGCGCACCTTTGAAACGGCCTTTCTGGAATACGGCGTTATGCAGGAGCTGGTGCGGGGCACGGGGCGGACCATGTGGTTCGACAACGACCCCATTGAGGACCGGCCCGACTACACCTGGGAAAACTACCGCCACAACTATATCCAGACGCTGATGGGCTCGCTTTTGCAGCCCAAAATCAACCGCTTCCAGATCTGCCCCTGGCCCCGCCGCGTCTTTTCGGGGGCGGCGAAATACCCCAAGGATCAGCCGGACGCCATCCCCATCCCGGAGGACTACCGCACCTTTTTGATGAACGTGTTCCAGATGCTGGGCGCCTTCGGCACGGAGGACTACGAGTACCTGCGCCCCACACCGGAGATCGGCGTGTTCCTGTCCGATACCGCCATGTTCCAGCGGAACTTCCCGGACGACGTGCTGGCGAAACGGAAAAACTACGCGCCGGTGAAAAAGGTCACTCTGCTGGCCAGCGAAAACTACATCCCGGGCCGGGAGCAGGCCATCGCCTCCGGCGACCGGCTGGCCTTTGAGGAATCCCTGGCCTTTCCGCTGTTCTACGGGCTGGCGCTGCCGCTGCTGAAGGGCGGCTTTCCCGTGCGGCCGGTGCAGCTGGAAAACGTCACCCGCTACCCCGGCTATCTGGACGGCTACCGCCTGCTAGTGCTCAGCTATGAGTTCATGAAGCCCCAGGGGGCGGATGTGAACGCGGCCCTGGCCGCCTATGTGCGGCAGGGCGGCACGCTGGTGTACGTGGGCGACGGCAAGGACCCCTTTCACGCCATCCGCGCCTGGTGGAACACGGGCAAATTCCGGGACGCCACGCCGCTGGAGCCGCTGCTGCGCCTGCTGGGGCTTGACGAAAACGCCCCCGCCGGCACCTACCCCTGCGGCAAGGGCCGCTTTGTGCTGCTGCGGGACTGCCCCGCGGACTACTGCGCGGACGCCGCCGCCTCCGACCGCTTTGCGGCGCTGGTGGGCCAGCTGACGGGCGTGGCGCCGGACGCCAACTTTATCTCCCTGCGCCGGGGGGAATATATCGTCTCCGCCGTAATGGAGGAGTGCGCCACCGACGCGCCCCTTACCCACAGGGGCCTGTTCGCGGATATGCTGGACAACGACTTTGCCATCCGCGCGGAAAAGACCCTGCGCCCCGGCGAATACGCCGTGCTGATGGATCTGAACCGGGTGACGGAGGAGGCCGCCGTCATCGGCACCTCCATCCGGGTGAACGCGCTGGAAGTGACGGAAACCGGCTTTGCCCTTTCCGGCTGCGGCGCCAACTGCAACGCCCGGCTGCGGCTGAAGCTCCCCCATAAGCCGAAAACGGTCGCCTGCGCGATCACCGAAGCCGAAGGCGACGGCGCCCCCCGGGCAACGCCCGTCGCCGCCGCCTGGGACGACCAGAGTTCCACCGTCCTGCTGTCCTTCCGCAACACTGCCGGAACCACCCGCATCACCGGGTCCTTCTGACGCCCACCAACGTATCGCCCCGCAGCCTCAGCTGCGTCAAAA
>CAMJYF010000084.1 GCA_946409885.1 uncultured Clostridia bacterium
ACCATAGCTACACGCCCTTTGATGAGAGCTACTGCATGCCGCTGGAAAAATACGGCGCTTACCGGGCGGAGATCGCCGCCTTAAAGGAGAAATACCGGGGCAGGATTGAAATCCTCTGCGGGACAGAGTTTGATTATTATTCCCCGGCAGAGCTGAAAGAGGGGTTCGATTATTATCTGGCCGGGGTGCATTACATCCGCGCCGGGGGCGTCTACTACCCCGTGGATCACTGTGTGGAAGCGACCGAAAAGGGCATCCGGGAGGGCTGCGGCGGCAGCGAGAACGAATACGTCCGCCTGTATTATGAAAATGTGGCGGGCTGCGCGGCGCTGCGTCCCCTTTACATGGCCCACTTCGATCTGCCTGTCAAATTCGGCGTGATCGACGAAACCAGCGCTTTTTACCGCAAAACCGCCCTGACCGCGCTGGACGCGCTGCTGGACGCGGGCATTCCCATCGAGATCAACACCGGCGCCATGGCCAGAAAAGTAAAATCCGTCCCTTACCCGGCGAAATTCCTGCTGGAACGCGTCGCCGAACGGGACGGCTGTGTGGTGCTTGGCAGCGACTGCCACAATAAACTGTTTTTGGATTACGCCTTTGCAGAAGCGCTGGCCCTGGCCCGCAGCGCCGGGGTGAAGAACGTGCTGACGTACAGAAACGGAAAGCTTGATTGAGATTACCTTACGTCCGTATACCCCCCGCTGTAGTCCCGCCACACGCGCACGGTAAAGGTCTGCCCGCATTTGGGGCAGCGGGTGGTGTGCTTGCCCTTGATGCGTTTCAGCCGCAGCTTCGCGCCGCATTTGGGGCATTTTTTGTAGATGTGCTCTCTGTCGCGTAAGGTTTCCGTCTTCTTTTCCAGGATCGGGACGACTTTGTTCCTGATCCTTAAATATTTCTCGTTTTCCAGCGCTCTTTTGTAGGTGTTTCTGGAAAGGATGCGGAACACCGCGTAAACGTACACCGCCGTGTTCAGCAGCGAGCAGACCCGGTAGATGATATACATGGCGCGTATGGTCAGGGTGAACCGCAGCAGCAGGCACACAGCCCAAAAGAAGATCCCCAGCCCGAACAAAAACCGTCCGTACTGGTCAAATCCGTACCGGCCGTACATAAAACGGCGTAATCTATCCAGAAAATTCATTGTATCATTCTCTCCTTAACAGCAAAAGCCGCCGTAATAGGGTACGTTGCCGCCGCCGTTCTGGGCAAAGCAGCAGCTGAGGGCGTTGCACACCGCGTTCAGAAGGCAGCACCAGAAACACATTCTGGGAAAGCGCAGGCGCGGCATACCGTAAGTGCGGCTGGTGGTTTCATATTCCTGTCCCGCGGCGGTCAGCTTTTCATACAGCTCCCGGTAATCGGGATTGCCAGGCTCGTTTTCATAGGCGATACGGGCGAACTGAACGGCGGCCACCCCGTTGCCCATTCCCGCGTTGGCCGCGGCGGCGTAATAATACCACCGAGCGTTCCGCTCTTCAACGGTGTTCAATAAACTCCACGCCTGACGGAACTGGCTGTTCATCAGCAGCACGCGCACGCTTTCCATGCGGGAGGCCTCCGTACCGGAGTACCCCTGCTGACCCGCGGCGTTCCGGTAGCCTGTGTACCAGGTATAGGAACGGAAATCCCGGAACGGATCGTAGGCATCCTCCGCGTTGGCGTATGCGCCGCCGGGGCGGGAGGAGGACTGGGGGGTATAGCCGTTTTTGATCTGATCGTAGGCGGCGTTGATCTCACTCATCCGCGCCGCCGCCTGCTCGTCGCCCGGGTTCAGGTCCGGGTGATATTTTTTGGCCAGCTTGCGGTAGGCTTTGGTGATCTCTTCTTCACTGGCATTGGGGGATACGCCAAGGACCTGATAAGGATCATTCATCAGCGTTCTCCTTTCTTTCTGTTCGCCGTGCGGCTTTCATAGACTGTCCAGATACCGGAATACAGAATATTCTCAATGACGTCGCCGTCCTGTTGCACCGGCAGCCTGCGGTAGGCTGCCACCGTTTCCGCCATCAGGATATCCAGCGCGGTTTTGATTTCCTCTCTTGTCAGCATGATAAGAGGATTGTACTGCTTGCGGCGGACGTCTTTTTTCAGATCCACCGCCGCATCCATCATGTACACGGCCTTGCCCAGGGCAAAACCGAAGTCGTACAACTCCTTTTTCTGATCACTGTCCTCTATGGCAAACAGCGCCGCCATCAGTTCCCCGAAGATCCCCGCGGGCACGTCCGGCATCAGGATGTCGGAACGTTCCGCGGCGGAAAGCCTGCCAAGGCAATCCGTGACGGCGCGGCACTGCGCCGGATACCGTTCGGCGGCGGCCAGCGCCTCCTTGCGGAAAAGGGAAGCCTTCAGCGCGGCGGCGGGGGAGCCATCGTCGTTTTTGTCGTCCAGGAATTTGTAGTAGGAAAGGGCCAGGTTCATATCGGCCGCGTAGGAGGTGAACCGGTTTGCTTCAAAGCGCTGCTTTGTCAGGTGAACGGGGCAGCGCTCCGTCAGCGTTTCGTAGGGCTCCCCCGTGACGGCGGACAGCACGATGATCAGAAACGCCAGATCGTAGGTCAGCGTGAACCGGTCAAGAAAGCCGTGCTCCCTGCCCAGCGCCCGGCACAGGCCGCAGTACACCGCCCGGTAGTGCTTTCTTTGTTCCTCCGTCAGCCTTTCGGGATTGGCAACCACAAAACCGAACACCGCCTTTGCCTCCTTTTCCTGTCGTTTCCATTTATCGTTAAAAATATAACAAAATACTTAAAATAATCTTGAAGAGCCCTGGCGGCCGGGGCAGCCGTATTAAAAATAATAAAAAAGAAAAACCCCGCCAAGCCGTAGGGTGACGATAATAACCTGCTCTTCAGCAGGTGGGTATCCTCCCATTGGGCTCACGCTCCCTTCGTCCGGTAAAAACCGGGAGGTCTGCAATCCTCCAATGGCGTGATCAGGATTCCCTTAAATCGTGTGTTGGGTTAATATTGCCATCCTATTATCGCACCCGGCAGGGTTCTTTATAAAGTATTGCGGGAAAAAGAGCGGATTATTCGCCGCCGTCCTCTTCTTCCTCTTCGAAGTCGAAATATTCGGAAAGCCGCTCCTGGAAAACCGCCGCGATCTCGTCAAACTCGTCTTCGTCCTCAATGGGCTCCAGAATACTTTCGTCTTCCGTCTCCTCGACGCGCAGAATAATCAGCTCGCCGTCGTCGTCCAGCATATCCTCGGGACTGTCATACTTCGGAATGATGGCGACGTATCTTTTGTCATCGTCGGTCTCAATGCGGTCCAGCACTTCAAACTCATGCTCCGCGCCGTCGTCGTCGACCACCGTGATGATATCGGGACCGTATTCATCCATAGATCCTGTCCTCCGTCTTCTGTACTTATTGTAACCGATTCCTGTGGAAATGTCAACCGTCAATCAGAAAATTCCGCGATCCATTCGCAGGTAAATATCTCAGAAGGCGGCAGCGCGTTGATGCCGTCCTTTTCCGAGAAGTCGTTCTTTACCTCTGTGGAATCATTGACGCCGAACCAGGGTTCTATGCACACGTAAGGCGCGCCGGGCTTGGCCCAGATGCCGAGATACGGGCTGCCGCCCATATCAAAGCGCACAGTCCTGTTGTGGCTGTCGCTGGCCAGCGTCACGTGGCGGGAGCGGATGCCGTGCAGGATCAGCGCGTCTTCGTTGAAGATATCCTTCGTAATGGTAATGGTGGTCTCGTTGTTCAGGCAGGGGAAGGTCTCCGGCAGGCGCAGGGAGCGCACCAGGTCGATCTTTTCGCTGCGCAGCGTCTCCGGTTCGTCAAAGATCAGCTTGTCTCCGATGGCGCAGTTGAAGCCGGGGTGGGCGCCGAAGGAGAAGTACATCACGTCCTCGTTTTTGTTGACGACGGTGTGCGTGACCCGCAGCGACCGGCCCTCCAGCACAAAGGTGACGATCAGATCAAACCGGTAGGGATACCGCCGCAGGGTATCCTCCGTTTCGCTGAGGATAAAGGAGATCATGTCCTCTTCCCGTGACAGCAGCTGCCAGTCCATCTTCCGGGCAAAGCCGTGCTTGGGCATTTCGTATTCCACGCCGTTCAGCCGGTATCTGTCGTCGATCAGTCTGCCCACGATGGGGAAGAGTATGGGGGAGCGGCCGGACCAGACGGCGGGATCGCCCTGCCACAGATACTCATAGCCGGTCTGTTTGGAACAGACGCCGGACAGCTCGCAGCCGCGGTCGTTGACCGCGGCTTTGAGGAATTCATTTTCTATCGTGTAGATCATATTCAGGCTTTTTTCTTCTTTTTGCCCAGCACCACGTTGGCGATGATGCCCAGGATCAGGGCGGTGGCAATGGCGGTGATGGTGATCTTGCCGAAGTTGAGGGCCAGGCCGCCGATGCCGGTGATCAGGATGGTGGAGACCACGAACAGGTTGTGGTTGTCCTCCAGGTTCACCTTCTGCACCATCTTGAGGCCGGATACGGCGATAAAGCCGTACAGCGCGATGCAAACGCCGCCCATCACGCAGTTGGGGATGGAGCCCAGGAACAGCACGAAGGGATCCAGGAAGGAGATCAGCACGCAGATGATCGCCGTGGTGAGGATGGTGACCACGGAGGCGTTGCCGGTGATGGCCACGCAGCCGATGGATTCACCGTAGGTGGTGTTGGGGCAGCCGCCGAAGAACGCGCCCGCGATGGAGCCCACGCCGTCGCCCAGCAGGGTTCTGTGGAGGCCGGGATCCTGCAGCAGGTCCTTTTCAATGATGGAGGAAATGTTCTTGTGGTCTGCGATGTGCTCCGCGAACACCACAAACGCCACGGGCACGTATGCCATGGCGACGGAGGCGATGTAGCTGCCGTCCACCTCGCTGAAGCCTTTGGCGGCCTTCAGGAAGGTGAAGGAGGGCACGGAAAAGATCTTCATGCCGGAGAATACGCTGAAATCGATCAGCTTGAGGGCGTCGTTGCCGGTGGCGGTGCCGATGCCGGTGAAGATGGCGGCCACGGCGTAGCCCGCCAGAATGCCGATGATGAAGGGGATGAGCTTGGCCGTCTTTTTACCGTAGACGGAGCAGATCATCACGACGAACAGGGTGATAAGACCGCAGAGAATGGCGATCAGCGGATGGGCGGAAGAAGCGCCGTCCACATAATACTTGCCCTGCTGCAGGTCGCTGATGGCGGCGCCTGCCAACGAAAGACCGATCAGCGCCACGGTGGGGCCGATGACCTGCTTGGGCATCAGCTTGTCGATCCACTTGACGCCGGCCACCTTCACGATCACCGCGATGACCACATACACAAGGCCGGCCAGCGCCGCGCCGATGATCAGGCCGGCATAGCCCGCCTGGGCGGATACCGCGCCGGCGAAGGCGGCGGTCATGGAACCGAGGAACGCGAAAGAGGAGCCCAGGAACACGGGGCTTCTGAATTTGGTGAACAGCAGATAAACGACGGTGCCCACGCCCGCGCCGAAGAGGGCCGCGGACTGGCTCATGGCGTCGTCGCCCGTCAGGCCCGCGTTGCCGTTGATGATGACGGGCACCACGATGGTGGCGGCAAGGATCGCCAGCAGCTGCTGGAACGCGAACACGATCAGCTTGCCGAAATTCGGTTTGTCTTTTACTCCGTAAACAAGTTTCATACAATAGTCCTCCATATGGTTATTATAAAGCCGAAGCTTTACTTCCTGTTTCAGTCCTTCCGGTAGATGGCGACGGCGCTTTCCTTCCCGTCAAACTCCGGGAAGGTCACCTTCACGATCTCGCTGAGGGAGGTGGGGATGTTCTTGCCCACGTAATCCGGTTTGATGGGCAGCTCCCGGTGGCCGCGGTCGATCAGCACCGCCAGCTGGATGGCCTGCGGGCGGCCCAGGGAAAAGATGGCGTCGATGGCGGCGCGGACCGTGCGCCCCGTGAACAGCACGTCATCCGTCAGAATGATTTTTCTGCCGGTGACGTCAAAGGGGATGTCCGTGGCGTTGACGGTGGGGAAATCCTGTTTCTTTTCGATGTCGTCCCGGTAAAAGGTGATGTCCAGTTCCCCCACGGGCAGCTGTACGCCTTCGTTGGTGAAAATGTTTTCCTGAATGATCCGGGCGATGCTGACGCCCCTGCGGCGGATGCCGATCAGGCACAGCCCCTCCGCCCCGCGGTTCTTTTCGATGATCTCAAAGGAGATCCTGCGGAGCGCCCTGCTGACGGCGGAGGCATCAAGGAGCTGCGATTTGAAAGTCATACCGATCCCCCCTCGGACAAAAAAACATCCTGCCGATACGGGCAGGATGACAGAATGCAGATGTATGACGCGTAATCTTGCCGGTATCTCTGTACCATATTTAAAGATCAACTGTCATTATCATAGCACGCGGAAAATGATTTGTAAAGCACAATTCCGCAATTTTGGCAATTTCAGAAAAATCACGAAATTTCAGCAGAATCCCGTCGGATAATTGGGAATAATGAGCGTTACAGCATATACACGCCTGAACGCAGCGCAACGAACTCACGGCCCCCGCTGATCAGGTAACGGTAGACAGGCTCGTCGAACAGCCGGTGGTCCTTCAGGGAAAAATCCGTCAGGCTCACACGGTTGACCTTATTGGCGCCGGGGTTGCTGACGAACAGCGCGTCTTCACTGACAAATACGGAGCTGGGGGAGCGGAACGAAGGGGAGCCGTCTCCGCCCATGCGCATCACGATCCGGTTTTCCACCGGGGTGTATTTGACGATCAGGTCCTCCTGGGGTACCACGCTCCAAAGGTGTTTGCCGTCCGGGTCCGCGGCGGCGGTCCGGGCGGCGCAGCCGCGGTAATGCACGTCGCCGGAGGCCAGCAGCCCGCCCTTATCGTCGAACCAGCCGGTCTCGCCGGATGCGTAAACCAGAAACAGCTGCCCGTTGGCCAGCCTTGCGGTTTCGCAGGTGATGTGATCCTTCAGCTTTTCCGCCACGCTCGGATACGCGGGACCGAATTTTGTGAGCAGATAAGCGCTGCGCGTTACCGTGGCAATGGAATTGGTTGCCACGTCGTAGCTGTAAAACGCGATTTTCTCGCCGCCGCGCTCCGTTTTTTCCTTCAGCGCGAACAGCACGCCGGAGGGAAAGGGCAGCAGATCGACGATATCAAGGCTTACGATCCTGATCATTGGTTACCGTCCCGTCTGTTTTTGATTTTGTACGCCAGCGTCATCAGCGAGTCGTTGAGGTGGACGTTTTCCACGGTGGCCTCCGGATAAACCCGCTTGATATCGTAGTGGGAAAAATTCCAAAAGCTCTTTATACCGCAGGCGACCAGCCGTTCCACCACG